>JAFNQK010000014.1 GCA_017386165.1 Treponema sp. | reverse complement strand
GAACTAAAAAACAGGCTCAGCAGGCTGTTCAGAAAGAAGCAGAACGCTGCGGCATGTTCTATGTAAACAACCGCTGGCTTGGTGGTATGCTTACAAACTTCTCTACAATCAAAAAATCACTTCTTCGCCTCAAGAAAATCGAAAAGATGGAAGTTGACGGCACATTCGAAAACCTTACAAAGAAAGAAGTTTCTGCTCTCCAGAAGGAAAAGGCAAAGCTTGAAAAGAACCTTGGCGGTATCAAAGAAATGAAGGAACTCCCAGGAGCTGTATTCATCATCGATACACACAAGGAACAGATTGCTGTTGCAGAAGCTCGCCGTATGGGTATCCCTATCATCGCTGTTGTTGATACAAACTGTAACCCAGAAGGAATCGACTACCCTATCCCTGGTAACGATGACGCTATCCGCGCTATTTCTTTGTTCACTTCTATTATTGCTAACGCTGTAATCGAATCAGACAACGAAAGTGGTCTTAAGATTCTTGAAAACGACCTTGATGAAGATGCTGTTCAGACAGACGCTACAAATAAGGGCGAAGATGAAGAAATCGTAGACTACTCTAACTATCAGCCAACAGAAGCTAAAGAAGAAGATGTTGAAGCTGATGAAAAAGATAGCCTTGTTGACGAAGACAAGATCTACAATAAAAAATAATTAAGGATCAAAAATGAACTATACAGCTAATGACGTAAAAACTCTCCGTGACTCAACTGGAGCCGGATTGTTGGACTGTAAAAAAGCTCTTAACGATACAAACGGTGACTTGGCTGCTGCAGAAAAACTCCTTAAAGAAAAGGGATTGGCAGCAATGGCTAAGAGAACTGACCGCGCTGCTGGTGAAGGTCGTATCGTTGTAAAACAGGACGGAAACCGTATCGCTATGGTTGAAGTTTTGTGCGAAACAGACTTTGTTTCTAACAACGCAGACTTTATCGCAGTTGCTGAAAAAGCAGCAGAAATCACACTTGAAAAGAAGGCTTCTGGAGTTCTTGATGAACACAAGGCTCTTATCGAAACTATTCTTGTTAAGTTCCGTGAAAACATGTCTGTACGCCGTGCAGAATATGTAGAAGTTCCAGCAGGTAGCGTTGCTTCTACTTATGTTCACCACGACCACAAAATCGGTGCTTTGGTTGTTGTAAAGGGTTCTGAAGCTGATTCTGTTAAAGAATTTGCTCACGTTTGTTGTCTTCACTTGGCTTCAAACAAACCTGAATACATCACAAAGGATCAGGTTCCACAGTCTTACATTGATGAACAGACAGAAATCTTCAAGGCTCAGATGGCAGAAGATGAATCTATGGCTAAGAAACCTGAAAATGTTAAAGAAGGAATTCTTAAAGGTAAGGTTAACAAGTTAGTTTCATCAATCTGTTTCATGGATCAGGCTTATCTTGATAATGAAAAGATTACTGTTACTCAGGCTCTTGCAGAAGCTGGTAAAGCAGCTGGTGCTACATTGTCATTCGACAACGTAACTCTTTATGTTCTTGGTAAATAACCAATAATATTATCGGGCTGTCTACTTACAGGCAGCCCGATTACTTTTTTTATTTTCTTAGGAGATTTTTATGTCAGAAGAGAAAATGCAGAAAACTGTTGAATCACTTAAGTCTCAGTTCAACGGAATCCGCACAGGTCGTGCTTCAAGTGCAATTTTTGATAAAGTTCGCGTTGATTACTATGGAACAAAATCTCCATTGAATCAGGTTGCAACAGTTTCTATTCCAGAAGCTCGTTCTGTTGTAATTCAGCCGTTTGATAAGTCACTTATCGTTGAAATTGAAAAAGCAATCTTGACAGCTGATTTGGGCTTGAACCCTTCTAACGATGGAAAAGTAATCCGTATTTCTATTCCACCTCTAACAGCTGAACGCCGCAAGGAACTTGTAAAACAGGCTAAGACAATCGCTGAAAATTCTAGAACTTCTATCCGCAATATCCGCCGTGATGGAAACGAAGAATTGAAGAAGAGTCAGAAAGCTGGTGAAATTACAGAAGACGAATTGAAAACAGAAGAAGACAAGCTTCAGAAGCTTACAGATAAATACATCGCAGAAATCAATAAAATCTACGATGCAAAAGAAAAAGACATCATGGAAGGCTAACTTCAATGAGTAATTCTGCACTTCCCGTTCATATCGGGATTATTATGGACGGAAACGGCCGCTGGGCCAAACAACGTAATCTTCCTCGCACAAGTGGTCACAAAGAAGGATTAAATGTTGCAAAGAATATCGTTCGGGAAGCTGCAAAACTTGGTGTAAAGTATGTTACACTCTACACCTTCTCTACTGAAAACTGGAAAAGAGCCCAGGAAGAAGTAGGATTTTTAATGAACTTGATTCGAAGTCACTTGAGGGCTGAATTTGAGTTTTATAAAGAAAATGGTATTCGTATCCAGCATATTGGTGATATAGAGGGACTTCCTCTGGATGTTCAGCAGGAAATAAGAAAAGCAATCGCCGATACTGCTCATTTTACAGGTTTAACTGTAGTTTTAGCTATTAATTATGGCGGTAGAAATGAGATTTGCCGCGCCGTAAATAAATTAATCGAAAATAAATCAGACGAGATTTCAGAAGAAACTATTGCAAAGGCAATGGATATTCCGGAACTTCCTGATGTGGATTTGCTGATAAGAACTGGCGGAGAATTACGTCTAAGTAACTTTTTGCTATGGCATGCAGCCTACGCAGAATTAGTTTTTACAGACACTCTCTGGCCGGATTACAATATAAACGAATTTAAGGAACATATTGAACTGTTTCAAAAACGAACACGACGTTTTGGTGCAGTATTAAGTGAATAATTATGAATAAAATTGTACAACGACTTTTAACCTTTTTAATTGGAATCCCTCTTGTTATGTTTATTGTTTGGGTTCCATTTTATAATCATCTTGTATTAAACATTGCTATTCTTTTTGCTTCGATAATTTCTTCTATTGAATTATATAATATGCTTTCTTCTAAAACTTCAATGCTTCCTAGAGTTTTAATGGTTGTTTTTGGAGCATTGTTGCCGGTTGTTGCATATCTCTTGATTATCTTTCATAAAAACTTTGATTACATTAACTGGTTTTTTATTGTTGAAGTTCTTTTGATTCTTGCAATTGAAGTATTTTCTCACAAAACTTTTGAAGATTCCAACAGCCGTATTACAGCTGGTATTTTTGAAATCTTTTATGCCGGATATCTCTTTACATTTTTAATCCGTTTGTGTCAGTATCAGATGTCTACACTAATAATCTGTTTGTTCCTCTTTACAACTTTTATTTGTGACTCTCTTGCATGGCTTTTTGGCGTTACTATGGGCAAGAATAACAAAGGATTTGTTGCTGCAAGCCCAAATAAAAGTATTGCTGGTTTTATTGGCGGTTTTGTTGGTGCAATTGCCTCTTGTCTTGCTTTCTGGTACTTGTTCAATGTAAACAAGCAGTTTGACTTTATGGATTCTACCTGGTGGAAGCCTGTTTTATTAGGACTAGCTAGTGCCGCAAGCTGTATCGTAGGTGACCTTGCTGAAAGCGTTCTCAAACGTTCTTCTAATGTAAAAGACAGTGGAGTTATCATTCCTGGACGTGGCGGTCTTTTGGATTCAATCGATTCTATCGTATTCCATGCACCTGTATTCTGTATCGTATATTACTTCCTATATAATCCTGTAATCGCATAAATAATTCAGAAGGTATTATGAAAAAGGTTTTAGTTTTAGGTTGTACCGGTTCAATTGGAACTAATACGCTTGATATCATAAGAAATATGAGAGATGACTTTGAACTTTGCGGAGTCACAGCTCATAATAATAAGCAAAAGTTAGATTCAATCTGTAATGAATTTAAAATAAAGGGGATTTTAACCTCCGTTGATGGTCCTGACGGTATAAAAAAACTCATTGATGAACAAAAGCCTGATATTGTTGTAAACGGAATTGCGGGAAGTGCCGGTCTTGAACCATCTGAAATTGTTCTTGAAAGTGGAATTGATCTGGCTTTAGCAAATAAAGAAACTGTTGTAATGGCCTGGCCTTTAATAAAATCTCTTGGGAAAAAGACTGGAGCAAAAATAATTCCAGTTGATTCTGAACATTCTGCTGTATTTAATCTGATTAATCAGGCTGGTGTAGAGAATGTTGATGAGATTGTAATTACTGCAAGTGGTGGTCCTTTTAGAAATATGCCTTTTGCGGATTTGGAAAATGTTACACTAAAAGATGCCTTAAAACATCCGACCTGGAGTATGGGACAGAAGATTACTATTGATTCTGCAACTCTTGCAAATAAAGGTCTTGAAGTTATCGAAGCAAACCGGCTTTTTGACAAACCTGTTGATAAAATCAAGGTTGTAGTTCATCCTCAGAGTCTTGTTCATTCTCTTGTAAGAACAAATGACGGAATGCTTTATGCACAGATTTCTGATCCAGATATGAAGCATCCGATTTATGGCGCCCTTACCTATCCATATAATAAAAAATGTTACTTGAAACCTTTTGATTTGTTTGATTGTGAGATGACATTTTTCAAACCAAGGACAGATGACTTTCCAATGCTGCCATATGCTTTTGAATCAGCAGAAAAAAATGGTTCTTACACCATTGCCTATAATGCTGCCAACGAAGTCGCAGTTGCAGACTTTATAAGTGGAAAAATCGGTTTTACAGATATTCCAAAAGTTGTTCGTTATGTGCTTGATAAAGACTGGACAAATGAACCAAAAGACTTTAACGAGGTCTTTGAACTGGATAAACTTGCCAGAAAAATTGCATCTGAGGCTTTATGAAAATATTCTATGGACTTTTGTGCCTTTTCTTTTTGATTTTTTTTCATGAATTAGGTCATTTTATTGCAGCAAAAATCTTTGGCGTAAAAGTAGAAAGCTTTAGTCTTGGAATCGGTCCTTTTTATCTCCATAAAACAATCCGTGGAACAGACTATCGCCTTTCTTTAATTCCTCTTGGTGGATATTGCGGACTTAAGGGAGAAAAGGATTTTACAAAATCCCTTGAAGCAAAATTAGATCATATAGAAGCAGAACCGGATTCTTTTTACGGTATTCATCCTTTTAAGAGGTGTATGATTGCCTTTGCAGGGCCTTTTTTCAATCTATTATTCAGCGTAATTTCCTTTAGCCTGATTAATGGAATCGGATACACATATTATTCGTATTCAAACCAGATTAAACTTGCTGATGAAGTTTATCCAGAGCTTCATAGTGCTGCCCGGGATGCTGGGATTTTATCTGGCGACAAAATCATTCAAATAAATAATCTCAAAATCGAAAACTTTTCTGATATGCTGACAGAAATCGGTTCAAATCCTGACAAGGATATTTCTGTGATTGTTGAACGCGATGGTCAGGAGATGACCTTTACTGTTCATACAGATTTTGATAAAGAAAACGGAATCGGTAAAATTGGTGTTGTAGCTGACGAAAAATCAATTGAACAATTTGAAAGTCCTAAATATTCTTTTTTTGAGGCAATTGGACACGGTTTTATTGATACTGGAAAATACATTGGGCTAACTTTTAAAGGGCTTGCTGTTCTTTTTAAGGGTGCGGATGTTACAAACACTGCCAGCGGACCTGCAAAAATCGCCGATATGATGGGCGGAATCGTAAAGGAAAGTTTTTCTGCCAGTTTTAAGGCGGGAATTATTAATATGCTGAATTTTATGGGATTGATTTCTATCAGCCTTGGAATAATGAATCTTTTGCCTATTCCTGTATTTGACGGAGGCCTTATTCTATTTGCGATTATCGAATGTATAAGCCATAGAAAAATGTCTCCTAAAGTTTTATATTATATACAGTTTGTTGGAGTTGCAATCATTGCCCTTTTATTTTTAATCGGGTTATTGGGCGACGTAAAATATTTTATGAGGAAACTATGAAAAAATCTTTAGTATCTGCGCTTTTTATTTCTTGCTTTTTGTTGAACGGTATTTATTCTCAGTCACATATTTCTACTCAGGCTCATCAGGAACCTGTTTCAATGATTGTTTCTTCTACTGTAGACGGTGACTCGGAGCATTCTTTCTTTAGTATTGGAAAAGACGGATTTTTGGTTAAATGGACCAGCGACAATCAGGGAGAACATTATCAGATCAGTGACCTTGAAATTAAAATGGCAGCCGTAAGTCCAAACGGTAAAGAAATTGCAGTTTATGAAACCGACGGTGGAACCATTAACCGCATCAGCGTATGGAACTGGGAAACTTTGACCCGTAAATTTCCGGCTAAGAACTTTTCTGACTCGATTACAAGCCTTTCTTACTCGGAAAAAGGCACTTATATTATTGTAGGAACCGCAACTGTAGACGGTGCTGTTTTCTTAAACTCAATCAGCGGTGCTGTAATTAACAAAATCGTAGATTCCACCGGTATTATTTCTTATGCTGGAACAAATTCAAGTGAAAAAACTGCGATTATGTATTCTCCTGCTGGAAAGCTTTCTTATTATAATCTTGCAACAGGACGACTCATCAAAAATATTCCTGTTATGCAGGGGCTTGAACAGATTACCTTCTTTAATAAATATCTTTTTATGGCAGGTGTAAAGGACAATCAGATTTACATCATTTATGCCGTTCCGGGATATTCTATCAGCGGCCAGGTAATTTCCTGCATCAACGCTGAAAAGCCTTTGATTCTTTCTTCTAAAAAGAATACTAATCTCATTTATATGGAAAACGACCAGAAAGGCACCTATACTGTTAAGATGCTTGAAAATACTGATAACAACAGCGTTTCAAGTCCTCGTATTGTACGAACTTACAAGGGACCTAGAGGAAGTGAATCCATTGTCTGCGGAACAAGACAGGCAAATGATGTGCTTTTGGGTTCTAAATCAGGTGCAATTTATCGCGTTAGTTCTAATCCGGAAACAGAAACTATAAATATGCAGATGCTCTCAAAGAGCGAATACGACAAAATTCTTGATATGGCTGCCATCGGTGAAGATTTCTACTTTTTGACTCCAAAGGCCTTGTTTAAATCAAGCTATGATACAGGAATTGTAAACCGCCTGGGCGAAAATCACGGACAGACAGGCCTTATTACATATGGTGACAAGGTAATTTTGTGGTCTAAGGGCAGCCGCGAAAGCGTTGAACTCTACGATTATGCAAAACCTGAGTTATCTGTGCTTTTTACACCAAAATCGAGCTTGCAGTCAGTTAAATTGTTTGGCGATAAGTTGCTTGAAATCGAAAGTAACTCAGTTGTAAATATCTATGATTTTTCTAACAATACTTTTAAGGAAGTTTATACTGGAGCGGGGCTTCAGGATGCATTGATTGGCGGAGACGGAAAGCTTTATGTTGCAAAATCGTATGCAACTAATCCAAAGTCTTCACTCTTGTGTGTTGATATGGAAACTCGAGAAACAGTTCCGATGCCATTAAATGGTAATGTTGCTTTTGCCATGAACAACAACGGAAATGACATTTATGCAATTACGATTGAATCTGAAGGAACTGCTAAAGCAACCAAAGTAGTTAAGTTTAATCCAGTATTAAAGCAGACTACTTCTCTCTTGCGATTTACCCAGGAAGATCCTGATGCTTTTACATATCTTAAATACCCTATTTTGTATACAAATATCGGTAAAGACACTATAAGAAGCTGCAATTTGAGCACAAACAAGGCATTTTCATTCAGACGCTCGGCTTCTCTCCCTATTAAGGTCTGCCAGAATGCAAGCCGTGTTGTAATCTTGAATAAAGACGGTTCTATCAGCTGGTACAATGCCAACTTGAGTCAGGTAATCTGCGACTGGTACCTGACAAAAGATGGGCAGTGGTATGAGTTTTAATTGGGAAATAAACTATATAGAATTGAAAAAATAAAATCATTAATTGTAACCACCACCGTTCCCTATAGCGGTGGTGGTTTGTTTATCCTATCAGCCGCAGCAGCCTGCACCAAGACTATCAGCCTTTTTCTGGTCTTCGTCACAGCAGTCTTTTTTCTCTTTGCAGCAATCCTTCGCCTCAACTTTTTCTTCGCAGCAGCTTGCCTTTTCGTGGCAGCAGTCCTTTGGGTTTGCTTTTGTCTTTGAACAGGCTGTAAGACAACAGGCGAGAATCGCAATTGCAGAAAGCGTTTTTAATGTCTTCTTCATAAATGTTTTCCTTACTCAAATTAAATTCATTTATCTTTTCCACCTCAGTAAATATTTCTGAAGCTTATTGAAAAGCAAAGTGATTATAACCACGACGATACCGATTACAATCAGACCAACGATTGTGCGGGTGTAGTCGCCGAAGTCGGAATACTGTTTGACGTAGAAACCGATACCGCGGCTGGCTCCAATCATTTCGGCGGAGGTCAAAAGGATGAAGGAGACGCCAAGGCCCTGGTTACAGCCCAGAAAGATTTCCGGAAGTGCGGCAGGTAAAATTACCTTGAAAAGCATAGTGGCTTTATTTACATTCAAAACCCGGGCCGAATCGATGATGCGCTTTTCAACGTGAAGGACGCCACTCATGGTTCCTGCAAAGGCCGGCCAGAAAGCCGCAAGGAAAATTACGAACACCGAAACCGAACGGAAGGTTGGTAAAAGGGCGATTCCGTAAGGAATGTAAACAATCGGCGGAATGGAACCGAAAAACTTTGAAATGTAAGTTGCCGCACTTCCAAGCCGTGCGCTCCAGCCTAAGAAAAGTCCCAGAGGAATTGCAATTGCAAGTCCCAGTAAATATCCTTCAAGGACGATTGCAAGGGAGCTTCCGGCATGAATCAGAAGCTTTAAGCCGTCTTCCACAAACTGAGCAAAAACCTTACCCGGCGGAGGAAAAAGACTTTCCTTAAGCCAGTTGAATTTTGCAGTTGCAAGAGCCCACAGAATCAAAAGTCCGTAAATAAAGGCAATAATGTCCACAAAAAGCGTGTGTGCGGTTTTGTTTTTTAT
>JAFNQK010000162.1 GCA_017386165.1 Treponema sp. | reverse complement strand
CGGTCTATTGATGCATAAGGCTTAGTATATGTACCCTCATTATTATCATTTCCTACAATATCGCCATTTGTACCAACATAAATCGGAGCATTAATACACAATTTTCTGGCACTATCAGCAAAAAACTTTTCCCAGCCATCAGATGCATTTACATTAAGTTCAAACTTATTTTTCAAACTGGTTGGCAATGTTGTAATAGCACCTTGCTCCTCAGAAACCACACAGAAAGGTACACCTCGAGCCCAAAACTCCTCTGTAACACCAATAGGATTTGATACACTATGCTCCGTGATATCAGCAGGAACAACAATTTTTGCATACTCTGAATCATTCTTAGCCAGGAAAACATCATTTTTTCCAGAGCCTTTTTCTAATACATTGTTGGTATTTTTTACACCATAAGGAATTTGTGCAGTACCACTCAACTCAAATACGGCTCCTGCAGAAACAAAAACTGCTCCACCACGACATGATGAACCTGTTGCGTTATTATTCTCAATGATCCCGCCGCTCATCTTTAAGGTACCATTGCTGGACAAGAAAACAGCAGCACCAGATGCTGGCGAATTATCTCCTGTCAGCTCTATTCGGTTACCGCATATTTTTCCACCGGACATAATAATCTTAGATCCGCCATCAACCCAGATACCGGCAGCATTTCCACCTCCACTCCTTGTTACACGACCATTTGAAATTTCACCGTCATTAATATAAAGCTCTGATTCTGCATTAATATGGAAATTGGCACCTTTATGTTTAACAGAATTATTTGTAACTTTACCGTCATTTAATGTAAACTTTGCATGATTTAAACCAACTCCACCATGAATATTTTCTTTTGATGTTTCATTATTATTATAAATCTCGCCTCCATTCATAGTGACTTCAGCATATTCTGCATAAAGTCCGATACCGTTTGCATTGCTCGCATTAATTGAATTTGCAGTAATTATAGTACCACTTTCTATAGTAAGTGACGGTTTACTAGTTGAATTAGTACCTTTTACAAGAACACCACCACCACTTGAAGTAGATTTTCCCCCAGTAATTTTAATATTCTTTAATGTCACAGGTACCAATGAGGTAATTTCTAAAACCCGGTCATTATTATTTCCATTTAATATATCTGTTTCATTTCCTGTTTTTCCTTCAATAGAAATAGAAAGTGGAGCATTAAAATCAGAAGAAATTATAGTCTTACCAGTTATCTCGCCATCAACAATAATATTAAAACCGATTTTTTCACTACCAATACGATTTTGAACAGCCGATACAGTTGAAAGGGCTGTTTCAATATTGGGAGCAGGAGATTCTTCTGAATAACCGTATTCTTCCCCTCCATTTTTTACATATACCCTGTTGCTTGCCCATAGTGCATAAAAAGTCTGATTTGAAAGATTATTTTTTGAAACAAGTTGCGTAACAGGCTGTGCAGAAGCACTGCCATTTTCTTCTCTATACCAGCCCAAAAAGTAATAACCGTCTTTCGGGTATTTTGGAAGAGTAATTGTTCCTGTTTTTCTGGAAAACATAAGAATAACAGTATCTGTAACAGAAATATCAAGAGTACTGTCATCAAATTTATTATTATACGTAATCCTATAAACCTCATTCAAATCAAACTCGTTTACAACAACAGAACTAACCAGTCCCGCACCGATACGGCTGTATGCTTCCCAGCTGTTTAATTCTATAGGCTGCAAATCAGTGTGCTCATAATCCTTGTAATAAAAATCGATTTTGATATCGTATGTATCAGGATCAAGCCCGGTTCCATCAAAGAAATTTCTTTTGTAAGAAATAGCCTCTTCCTGGCTGATATTATCATATTCTTTTATCACCTCAGAAGAATCCGACATTTTTGTAAGAGTTAATTTTGCGTAATTTGCTTCGCCGGTAAATTTTAAAGAGATATTCAAGGTGCCGGTAACGATTTCATGTCCGTCTGCATCAACTGGTTTGAGTGTAAAAGTCAAACTGTTCATACCGCTCTGAATATTTATTGTCTGAACCTGTCTAAAAAGAACATCTCCAACATAACCGGTCATGTAAAAAGTCCAGTTACCTGTGTCAATTTCAATAATTTTTGGGTTGAGAGATTCTTTATCCTGGCCGCTTGCAAGAGTTTTGACTTCTTCGTTGCCCAATTTTCCCTTTAATTCAATATTTACCAGCTTGTTAGAAGGAATCAAAGTTCCGGTATCACGAGCCAAGCGGGTACCTGCTGTATCAATATCGAGATTAAGACTTAATCGAACCTTGGATGCATCGAGCGGTGTATAAGGCGTTTCCTGTTCATAAGATTCTGTCCCTGCATTATTAGGACAGCTAATCAAACAAAGTGAAAAAACTAAACTAAAAACGGCAATAAATCTTTTCATATTTAATCCTCTAAACAGTTCGCTTAATTCTTTTTAATCTGCAAGTGATATGAATAATAAACAGTATTTCCCTGTTCATTTGTCTTAGTTGCTAAAAGAACAATGTCATATACGCCGGATACCAGAGCTGATGTATCAAGCGTATAAACTGCACCGTGTTCATCCAGAATCTCTCCATCAAGCTTCCATACATACGAATCAAATCCTCTCTCGGCTGTAAATACTATTGGATTTTGAGTTTCGTCGTAGGTAACGGTAATACCATCACAATCAGCAAAAATCGGAGTGATTATGATTTGTTCTTCAATAACCTGCTTTAATGTACCATCACTGACAATACTCCAATTTGTATCTGGAGTTGAGCTATCTTGAACAAGATTAAACTTTCGGTAATTATCAAGATAATAATCAGTAAGCTCAAAAATTCTTCTACCCACCTCATATGCATCCGGCGTAATAACCGCAACATAATTACTTGGGCTTATGGTATTACCCATAAGCTCTCCAATAATCTCAAGACTACCGCTTGAAATAATCTTAGTAGAACCAGAAACATAAGAATTGTTATCAAACCTCAAGGCCCCAGATACATCGCAGTCTTTAATAACAGCATTTGAACCAAGAGTTACACTAACACCGCCAGGAACCGTAAGTTTATCTCCAACACTAACATTCTTTAAAATCGTAGTCTTGTTACATACCAGAGTCTCAATATCGGTGCTGCCAGGCACAAAGGTCTCTCCAGCGGTATCAAGGGTACCGCCTTCAATCTTGACGCTCTTGGCAATCAGGCCTGATGGGATTTGAATATTGTCAAAGGAACCGCAGATTCTAAGAATATAATCAACAGTGTCATCGTTTCGGTCATTTATGTCGGCATAAGCGGCATCAAAGGTCTTATACGGAAAGAGCATTGTTCCTTCGCCGTTTATGTCATCACCGTCCGCAGAACTGATATAAATACAAGAATCAACCGCCCGGACAGTTGCCCCTGCCAGAGAAGATTTATCGTAATTAAGGAGAGTTGCACTGGCTTCAATACGCCAGGTTCCGGCTATCAGATCAAAAGTCTTTTCACCGGTAAAGGTGCCGCTGTCCCTCAAAACTGCTACAGAACTTTTTCCGTAAAAGAGCTTATAACTTACGAGGGCATCCCCGTTAATCGCATCCCCAAGATGGTCTTTTACAGGCGCCTTTATGGTAACCTGACTGTAATCCTTGCCGGAAATAAACGGAACTGCGATACTTGATTCATATTCAATCTGATTCTTTTCTGCATCGTATAACTCAGGCATCTTTAGCTTTGTAATTGTTGTATTTGCATTTGCTGAACTAAAAAGGCCCGCTTCATCTTTTAATACAAGAGAATACTCTTTTTCGGTTTCTTCAAAAACATCCCGGGTATCAAAGTAAACAGAACGGTCATTGTGCTCATAGACCTTGCCGTTCAATGCGGAATAACTGACCTTATAAGAATAAGTAAAACGGTCATCAGTAAAGCTGTAATTTCCGTCCTCGTCAATGGAACATTCATAAGAAACGCCGTCGATTTCAACTGCACAGATATCCTTATGGCGCATCTTGAGTTCTTCTTTTGAAGGCATATCAAAGGCCAGGGCAAAATAATTGTTGCCGTCGTTGAGAACAGTAAGATTATAAATATCCGGCGGCACCGAATTACAATACAAATCCAGAACAAAAGGTGTAAACTCGCGGCCGCTTTTTGGCTCAGTGATGTAAATCGTTGGAGAAATTATCTTGCCTTCATCATAAGAAACCAAATTGGTCTGAGGTATGTGTAACCAAATAGTTGTTAAGTCCGTCTGATAGATTCCCACCACATCCCGGTTAACTGAATCGATATCAAACACATATTCTGAACTGGTCAAATCCGATGGAATCCACTCTTCGTCATAACCGTCGGTCATTTCCTCACTGACCCCTTCAAGCTTTAAGCGATAGCACTGAGGATTTCTTAAATAAAAATAAATATCCAGATCCGTATTAGAATTAATTACCCGGTGCCCCTCATCATCGCTATAAGACTCCTGAGAAAGTTCTTCTTTTTCGATAGCAGCTGTATTTGTATATTCATCAAACCAGTCGTGAATAGGCTCGTTCCATTTTGGATTAAAAAGAGTCGTAAAAAACTCACAGGAGCTGAACAAAACCGAAGCCAAAATTACGAGGAAAAATTTTATCTTAAAAGTCTTAAACTTCATTTTCTGTCTTCCTCCTAGAACTGCCAACCCACGCCGAGCATTGGACTAATCATTCCCATATTCATATCTGCGTTCAAAGTAAAGATATAATCTGCCCCCGCCTCGATGTACAGACGCTTGTTTATATAGAACATAAAAGACGCCCCCGCATCAAAGGACAAACAGAGAGTATTAAGAACATCAGAATCGATATTGTTATCAAAGTGAAAATACATGTCATTAAAATAAGTAACTCCAGCCCCTGCACGGAGTTCCGTAAACAGCCTTCTCTTAAAAGCCGGAACCTGGTACACAAACATCAGGTGTGCAGTTTCAATATTTCCGTCGATTGTATAGGTGTCAAAAGTAGAATTAATTCGGGAATACTGAACCTTTAGTCCCGCCCCAAGATATCCCCAGTTGCGCTTGTACGGAATAAAAGTAATTTTTGCCTGGGCACTAAAAGGAAAGAGATTTGTTCCCAGGAACTTATTGATAGTTTCGTCGTGCAGTACCACCGGCAGAACATATCCTCCCTCCACGTCAAAGTCTGCCCACTTCTTAAACTTAACTACAAACTCAGAAGCGTTATTCTCCTCGGAATGCAAACCGCTGGCATCCTGAGCAATAAAATAGTAGTTACCAACTTCCAGTTTTTTCATATCAAACTGAAATTTTATTTTGCGATTGTTTGCGTCATCATGAGAAAGCACCGACTGAGGCCGTATAATTCTTTTATCCGCCTTGAGCAAGTAGTCTGTGTATGACAAAGATTTGTGTGTGTCGTCCGGCATAAAGAGATTACGCCCTTCGACCTCGATTATACCATTGTTATCCAGGTCGTCAAGGTAAATCACCTTGCGCATATAAAGGGGATATGAAACATCTTTTACTTCTGGTCTAAAGGCCCGGTGAATCGTAAACTCTTCGCGAGTGGTAAAGTCTTCTTCCAAAAGCCCAAGAATATTGTAAACCTTGATAAGAGAACGATACTGTCCCGGGGGCAAAACCGGTTCAATATAAACAAGGCAGTCTTCTGTTTCGTCGTCATTGGTTTCGTGAGTATAAGAGGTCTCCCAGACTTGAGTCTCCTCGTTCCAGTGCTCAATAAAAATCTCATATTTTAATACGTCTCCCGCACTTTCCCAGCTAAAGGGCTGACGGATTGTGTTGGATTCTGCATTTTCACTCTGGGTAGAACTGTATGCAGCAATAAAATCAGCCTCTTCCGTCTGGGCAAATCCCACTTCTCCACAAATTAATAGAATCAAAACTGCCGGTAAAAAACAACTTCTTTTAAAGCGCATACAGGTCTCCCTTATTTTTGCGCTTAGCCCCGCTGCTCTTTATCTGATAATCAATCGTAAACTTATTGTCGCTGGTCTTTCCGTCGATAAGGATTTCCTTTTTATCTTCCGAAAGGCGTACGGCCTTAACCGTCCAGGTAAAATCTCCTTTGGATAGGGACAAGAGATCATTGAGTTTGTATTCATTATTATCGTTTCCAGCAAGAATATGGCGGTGAACCAGCTTCTTTCTTCTATATATCTCTACGATATAGCCGTCAGCCCGAGCAACCTTTTGCCACTTAAAAAGAATATACGGTGTCTTTTTAAGATATGCCGCATTAAAGAGAGTGCCCCCTTCTGTCCGGGCGTTGACAGGTACATCAAAAGGCGGAATCTCCTTTACATTAAAGGTCTGATTCTTGTTTGCAGAAATATCAAAATCATCGAGAGTTGTCGCATTTACCGTCCATTCATAAGTTCCCGAAGAAAGAGGCTCCAGTTGCTGGCTAAATCCTATCTGCGGATAAACCTTTTTCTCTTTTGCAATACCGCTTTTTTTAGTGAGAACGATTTCTGCACTGGCATATTTTTCCTGCGAGCTCCACTTTAATACAGGAGGATTTTCGATAGCCTTCCATCCGTCGATTGTGGCATTTTCTTCCGGAGATACAAGAACTACAGGTTTGATTCGGCGGAGAGTAAAGGATGCGCTTGCAAGGCGGCTGGATCTACGGGAGGTTGATTCTGTTTCATAGCAGTAGCCCTGAACTTCCCAGCGGTAGATGCCCTCTTCAAAACGGTCCATATTGATTGCAAGATAATTATTGCTTACAAAGTTCTGGTCAAAAAGCGGTGTTTCGCCCCTTTCTGTATACAGCTTAACGCGATAATAATCCGCCCCAGGAGTTTTCTGCCATCTAAAAATATAACTTTCGCTCGGTCGAACAGCAGTCTTTTTGCTTGCAATCGGATCCATCGGAACCGGCTCTTCAAGTTCTCCTACAACGATGAGCTTTTTAGTCGGAGTTGACGTTTCCATAGTGTCGCCAAGAGCAAGGATTCGCCAGTAATATTCTCCCTGCAAAAGGCTCAAACCGGAATAAGATGTCCCAGTAGTCTCGGTATCCATTATCAGAGTGTTGAACGAAGCATCCCTCGCAATTTGAAAGTGCTGCTTCATCATAAGATTGCTCTTCCAGGTAAAGCGGGTGTCTACCGAGAGAGGCATCCAGAGTTCATAGTTATCAGGCGGGAAAATTGTTCGGTGTTCAATCTTTCCGTTTATTGCATAGAAAGAACGAATCAGCGAACGGGGAGATTCGTTTCCTTCGCTGTCCAGCTGTTTGACTGCCCAATAATACTGACCGTCCTTAAAGCTTGCAACATCCTCGCCGGTAAAAGCATAATAATTTTCACTGGTTTCCCTAGTAAACAATGGAAGAGACAAATCCTGGTTTTGAGAAATCATTACCTTGTAACTTGAGGCTTCGTCTTCCATCTTCCATGAAAGGTTGATTCTGTTTTTATTTTTGTTTACAAACTCCCCTTCTGTCGGAGTATAGAGAACAGGGCATGTAAGTTCCCCTTTTCGTTCAATGGTGAACATGCCAGTTTCCGACGGATTTGCAAGTCCGATTCGGTTTACCACATAATACGGAGTTACATTCCAGTAATAAGTTCCCTCTCCAAGAGTAGAAATAATCGTAGAAAAACCGGATACCCGCTGTTCAAGAACAGGATTACTCATGTCGCTAGCCCTGCTTACCTTAAAGTGATATGCAGTTGCCGCCTCAGATTCCGTCCAGATAAATCGGAGAGAAGGATTTTTTGTTCTGTACTGATAACCATAACCTGCGGCTGGAGTCAAAAGAGACGGTTTTAATGCCTGAATTATCTGAAACTTTCCGGAACAGGCTTCTCCGCTGTTTAGAACCTGTTTATTACCGGCCTGATTGCTGTCAGACAGATTATTCTCTCCCGCGCCGTTTTCGTTTTCATCTTGAATAAGCTTCCAATACCAGATTCCCTTTGAAAGAGAAATCTCTTTTTGACTTAGGCCAGATACATCATAGTTCTTTACTTTGTGAGAAAAGTTTTTATCATCAGCAATTTTTAATACAAGTTTTTTAGAATCATCCGCATTGGTCCACTTAAAGTTTACTGTAGCAAGAGCTTCTGAATAATTAAGGATTTTCTCCCCCGCCAGAGGACTAATTACCGACAAGAGCTTTAATACCGTACCGTCGGCATTTTCACCCACAGAAACCGCTTCTCCTTCTGCAAAGCTGGTACCGTCAGAGAGAGTTGCACTTCCCTTCTGAACCATAAAGTTTACGGCCTTATTTTCCAGAGACTTGCTGGCACTGATTTTTGCCCCGGATTCAATGTTTAAGCTCACCTTATTACTTGAGAGGGTCATTCCCTTGCTTGCAAGAGAAGCATCAACAGTAGCACTACCGCTTTCAAGGTCCGCTCCCAGAGTTCCATCTTCATGAAGGAAAACCTGAGCCATGGTATTTTCTGCAAGATCCAGGGTTGTGCCGTCTTCAAACCAGACGGTTGCCTCGGACATCTCTGCCGTATGAATGGTGTCCCCGTTATATACCGGAGAATTCTGACGAAGCCGATCCCACACTACCCGCTCTAAAAATTTTCGCTGGGCAGTTTTATACTTAAAGGTAATGGTGGCGATTGGAGCCTCATCCATTTTGCTGAGAGAACGAAAAAAACTGTTGTGAAAAAGAATATAATTTGCCGCCGCCAGGAACAGACATACACAGACTGCAATCCAGAACGGAACGGCTAAATCATTTCTTAACTTGAATTTTGTTTTCTTCTTCATTTAAGTTAACCGATTCAAATTCCGGAATTGGAATACCCAAAAGATTACGAACTTCGTTCAAAGTTTTTGGACCTGTTTTTCCTACGCAGCGGGCACAGTCACTGTCCAATTTAAAATCCTTATCCGAAGTCGTAAAAAATTCTTCTATATCAAACTGCGGCATATTTACTACACCGTAAAAATGCTGAGCTCCTTTTCCCTTTACTTCAAACTCAACAGGAATCATTTCTACCACGATTTCGTTGATTTCATTTTCTTTTTTGAGAGTAAAATGATTTTCATCACAGCGGATATAATCATTCTTGAGCAGGTTATATGTATCCTGAGTAATAAGAATATCAGTTCCACAAGGCTTGTTTGAACTTTCGGTACGGCTTGCAAAGTTTACACTGTCACCGATGGCAGTATATTCCATCTTGTCTTCGCTACCCATAATACCGCAGGTGGCACGACCAGTATTGAGACCGCATCCGATTCTGATGTGAGGCTTGTATTTTGCCTTACTTCTTTTTCATGTGCTTTGGTAAAGGCTTCTGCATCCTTGTTGTACTGCATAAGAGCATAGCGCATTGCAATTGTACCGCGGATCGCATTGATAGCATCCTGCTTTACATGATTACTGTGCTGTTCTTCCAGTTCTTTCTTTTTAGGGTCAGAATCAGGCAAAAGCTCAAAGCCCAGGTCATCGTCACGCAAGATTCCCCAGACCGCCATGATAGCGTCCCCTTCAAACTTGTCGATGGTACCGCCGCTGATAGTTACACAGTTTACCATGCGGCTCATATAATCGTTCAAAAAGCCGATGATTTCACGAGGACTTTCTTCTCCAAAGCGATTTTTAAAGCCGTCACTGATTGCCGTAAATCCACGAATATCGCTAAAAAAGATTGTTACATCCTTGAGGTGAGGTTCAAAATCGATTTCCTTGCGGGCAATCGCCTTGGCAACTCCGCGGTTAGTAAAGCGCGCAAAAGTGTTAAGGAACTCCTGTTCATCCTGAGTAGACTTGTTGAGAACACCAATTTCATCCCGGCGTTTTGTATTCAAAGCAGAAATTATCGGAGTATTAAAGTTTCCGTTTTGGATTTCTTCTGCACTGGCAGTAAGATGACGCAGCGGACGTGAAATTGCATATCTTGAAAAAGTCAGAATAAAAATAATCGAAACAAAAAGAACCACCGCCATAAGGTAGAGATTGTTTTTTCGGGTCGTTCTTACCCCTTCTAGAACTGTATCCAGAGGAACAACCGTCAAAACAGAAATATCAGCAACAGAAATCTTTTGATAAGCACCGATATAACGGATTTTCTTTCCGTTTTCTTCTATATTATCAAACTCAATCTGACGGGTTTCTTCATTATTCTGGTTTTTCTCCCGCATTGTTTTTACAAGAGGATAATTTTTCATACTCTGGGCCGTGAGAACCTTTTCACTCTCTGGGTGGCACAATAAATCATCCGTATCATTAATCATAAAAGTGAGATTTGTAGAACCGGTTCCCAAAATTTCAGAAATACTTTCAAGAGAAAAGAAAATCAGACAGCACTGTTCAAGACCGCTTTCACGATAAGGAAGAATCAATGCCATCACCCCAGTCTTAAAGAATGGAGACGCATTAACGCAGATTGTCTCTCCCCTGCATGCTCGCAAAAGGTTATCCCGGTTTTGAGAAACAAAGTCTTCGCCAGCGGTAAAGTCGATTTCGTTTGCAGTAAAAAATCTGGTATTTTTTAAGTGGGAATGAATTACAATTCTGCCGTTTGAACTGGTATTATTTGTAAGAACAAAAACTTCTGCAATATCCGAGTTTCGCTCAAAAAAGAAGGCTTCAGCCTGACGAGCCAGTGCCGAAGTGCGACCTCCGCTTGCAACATTTATCAAATCCAAAAGCTGAAGGACATTGGATCTTACAGAGTTAATTTCATTTTGAACTGTAGTTGCAGAACGGGTATTGATTGTAAGGTTATTTTCTTCTGCGGTAATCTTTACATCTTTAGAAACAAAGTAACTGTTCAAAAATGTAACGGTTCCGAGAGAAACCAAAACGATACATCCGATGATGAGAGCAAGCTTAACTCCCAACGGAAAATTTTTCTCTTTTTGTTCTGTAACTTTCATAAAAACAATTATCCCAATTTAATTTTCACGATATTATAACTTAATTTTATATAATTTCATATATACCACGGCGATTTTATAAAACAAATTTAGAACCTTTTAAGCCTTTTCAAAGGTCAGTTGCATCAATAATTATTAATCCTTATAATACCCCTATGTTTTCTGATACACACTTTCATTTTGAACACACAACAATCCGAGACAATAAAGAACATCTGATAAACGGCACAGAAATCCTTGAACAGATGGCAGAACGAAAATGCTTTTTTGGCCTCGACATCGGAACCGAAGCCAACGACCTTTTGCTCAGACAGCAATGTATAGATAACGCAATTTCCCAAATGAAAAACACCTTTATGGCAGACCGGGTCAGAAACTTTATCTATTTTTCTGCAGGCATCTGGCCATCCATCAGCGACATATATAATAGAAAAGAACGAATGGAAATCCTCAAAGAGCAGATTGAAAAAGCCGGCTCAAGCGATAACGACACTCTCCACAGAAAAATAATCGCCATTGGAGAATGCGGTCTAGACCACCACTGGAATCCAAGCGGAGTTGACGGCAGATGCGAAAGCGATTTTGACCAGGAAACCTACGACGGCGAGCGGGAACTATTTGAAATGCAGCTGGAATACGGCAAAGAACTTAACCTCCCGGTTATAATTCATTCTAGAGACGCCTTTGAGGACACTCTCGACTGCATTAAAAATGTGGGCTACAACAACGGCATCATTCACTGCTATTCCTACGGCCTTGAAGAAGCCAAAAAGTTTTTAGACTTGGGCTGGTACATCAGCTTTAGCGGTTCAGTAACCTATACCAAAAAGAAAAAGATGCCTGAGATGGAAGAGCTTTTACGCTATATTCCAGAAGACAGAATTCTCCTTGAGACAGACTCGCCATATCTGGCTCCAGTACCCTTACGAGGAACTCTAAACACTCCGGTAAATGTCAGCCACACCTACGAGTTTATAGCAAAAATAAGGGGCACCTCGGCTCAAGACCTCAGTGCCCTTGTTGATACAAATATCGTTAAACTATTCAACCTGACTGTATAAACCGCTCATTTCATCGCGCCATGAGCGAACCTGATCCCGGGACTCCCATTCGATGATTTTACGAATCTCAAAATGGCGCTGGTCCCGTGGATTTTCAAAATAGAGAATCCCAAAACGCCCCTGACCTATGTAGCAGATTTTTTCGTTCTGACCGCATTTTTCAGTTTCTGAAAGTTTATTCATTACGCATTCAAAATGAACAGGATTTCCTGTTGTTTTGTCTGCGATTGCACTTGCAACATCAGTGATTTTTTCATTACAAATCGGACAGATTACTTCACGCTCTTTTAATTCAGAAATAGCCTGTTCACGACGTCTTTTTGCTTCAATATCTTCATGAGCTACAAAATGAAACTTGCGCTCCTGAGTCTGAACCTGTTGTTCCTTATTCTGAGAGTTATTTTTGTTTTGATTTTTATTATTATTCCAATGATGTCGGCGATTATGGCGATTATTTCTTTCCATACGCTTAAAGCTCCTGACCCGGGCTTATTTTAATCCCGGAATTTTAATTCATCAGGTCGTTCAACAAGTTTTCGGCTTATGACCTGGGCGATACGCTGAATGGCACTGTTTATATAATCCTCATCATGGATTTTCTGGCGCAATTCAAGCACTCTGGAATCTAAACAATCCTCTGATCTTTCCAAAACCAGTGTTTGAACAGCTTGTCCTCTGTTTGAAATCATAGAATCTCCGCAAATGCATTTTCAAGATGATACACTTCTGGCAAACCAGGCATATCAACAACAATCACATCAAAACGAATAAGTTTGTTACTATATTGTCGATGAATTGAAAGAAAACATTTAGCAGTTTTAATAATTCTTTTTTGTTTTTGAATATTCAAAACAGCAGAAAGCAGTTCCACAGTCCCCTTTGGAAGCGTTTTTACCTCAACAAAGACGATTGTTTCATCCTTTTGCGCTATTATATCAATTTCACCAGTTTTTGTCCTGAAATTTCTCTGTAAAATAGAATAACCGTGCTGTTCCAGAAAATCAGAAGCACGGTTTTCACCAGAGGAACCTGTATATTTTCGATTATCCGAGATATTCAACCTCTTGAACAGACTTGTCTCTCATGCGGGCAATTACAATAGAAGCTTCCTGAGGAGTAATTGGATGTCCCTTTGTTAAAAGATATGGAATATTCCACTGTTTTAAAGCACGTATATGATATGGCTTGGCTTTCATTCCTGCTGCAAGGAACATATTTTTTCCGTCTTCAAAAAATACTGGTGCAGAAAAACACACCCCAGCCTTGATAGTTGCTACATCGACTCTGTTAAACTCGTCCATAACTATAACCTTTGATCATTTTTAATTATGAATGCAAAAATCTTAGCAACTACCTCCCATGTTTCTTCCGGAATCGCCGCACCAATCTCCTGCACAGTAAGAACATCTGTCAAAAGTTCGTTTTCAACGACAGGAACTGAATGTTCTTCTGCGATTTTTAAGAGTTGTTCTGCAACTTTCCCTTTGGATTTTGCACAGATAAACGGAGTATCAGCCCCTTCAGGATATTTTAAAGCAACAGCCTTTAACATTTTGCTCATGCCATACCTCTAAACGAAAGTATTTCATCCTGATCGGCATTAAACTCAAAACATTCATCTTGAGACAGAGAACATATTTCAACTTGTGGAAACATTTCTTTTAGTGAATTGATAAAGAAATCTTTTTCGGCAAATGACTTTTGTTCCGGGAACGCAATTGCAATCTTATTGCATCGTTTTCGCTGATAATATAACACAAAATAATATTTTGTAATAGAGAAATTAAATGAAATCTGGCACTTTTTTACAGATTTTTTTTCATTTTCTAAAAAAGCGCTAAGATTACCGGTTCCGTATTTTTTTACGCCATCTTTATCATAACTAAACTCAAAAGGAATTTTTATCCAGCTTCCAAAACTCCGACCCTTATCAAACTTAAATCCCAGATGATTAAAAAGCGTTAAAAGCCCTGGCTTATTATCTTTAGTAGCAAATCCCGAAAGAATCTCCTCGATAAAGTTTTTAAATGGATTATTGTCACCTTCTTTCAGCCCTGACGAAGAAGCAAAAAGTGAACTGTTAAAATCTTCATCAAGAATTGCCCATACACTTTCAAAATCACTGGAAAGACCTTTCTGCTCAAGAATCATTGCAATCTGGGCAGCCTGTGCCTCTTTGTCTTTAAAACGCTCTGCTAAAATCCTGATACGATTAAACTGTTCTTTAGAAAAAGAAAGTCCAAGTTCGCGCATCTGATTAAACATGGCAAGATTGATTTCATCAGGTTTTAAGCCGAGTTTCTTAAAATATTCTATAAATTGTGGATTGGATAGGATTTCAGATTGAGCATTCCCTGATATTTTTAAGAGTCGGTTTTCAATCTGACTATGATTTTCTAGCTGCTGTAAAATGATTTGTTGATTAGAAAATTTAACCTTTGCAAGAAAAGCCGTTCCTTCTTTTAAGCTTAAATCAGAATTAATCTCCAGCATCCGGCCTGCAAAAGCAACCTTATACGAATTATTACCTAAACTTTTTAAAACCCGCACATAAACAGAACCGCCCTCACGCAAAGAATTTACATTCCCGTTTGTGAGGGCAGTCTGGTGCACTATAACATTAGTTTTCATGCAATATTTGAACTAAACTTATTCAGCAGTTCCTGTGTGTTCAGCAGCCTTTTCAGCTTTGATTGCTTCTTCCTGTGCATGAGCAGCAGCTTCTGCAGCCTTGTTCTGTTCGTTGATAAAGTTAGAAACTTTTCCACCGAGCAATTCTTTAACTTTCTTATCCTTACCGATTTTGTCGCGAAGATAATAAAGCTTAGAACGACGAACTTTACCAGCGCGTACGATTTCTACCTTTACGATACGTGGGCTGTTTACTGGGAATACGCGTTCAACACCTACACCGTAAGATTCCTTACGAACTGTGAATGTCTTGCAAGCACCTGCATTCTTGATGCAGAGAACGATTCCTTCGTAAACCTGGATACGTTCTGTCTTACCTTCGATAATCTTAAAGTATACTTTAACTGTGTCCCCTACTTTGAACTGTGTTGTAAAAGGACGCTTCTGACCTTCTTCAATTGCTTTAATAAGATCCATTATAAGTCTCCTGGATTGGCAGCCTGTCGGGCCTGTGCCCTAGCCATCTTCTGTTTCTTTTTAGAATTTTTGATGGCAGTCTGCTCTGTTATATCCTCAATCATCAATTCGGCTTCTAAAGAAAGTTGACCTCGCTTGCGGGCTTCCCAAATCATATCTGGTCTTACGCGCAAAGTTTTTTCAAGGCGTTTCTTTAACCGCCACTTCCGAACTAATTCATGATTTCCCGAAAGCAAAACCTCCGGAACTTTCATGCCCTTAAACACTTCTGGCCGAGTGTACTGAGGGTATTCAAGAAGTCCGTCACTGTGACTCTCTTCCTGCAATGATTCACTTGAAATAACACCGTCTACAAGTCTGTAGATTGCATCTACCATAACCGTAGCAGCAAGTTCACCACTGCTCATTACATAGTCTCCGAGACTAATCTCATCGTCTACATAATAATCGATTATTCGCTGATCAATACCTTCGTAACGACCGCAAATAAAAACAAGTTCGTCTTCGTGACTTAATTCCAAAGCCTTTTTCTGAGTAAACTGAGAACCACTCGGAGTAACATATATTACTCGTTTGCGACTCGCTTTTACACTATCCAAAGCTCTGCTTAATGGTTCAGTCATCATAAGTTGACCGGCACCACCGCCATAAGGAGCGTCATCACACTTCTTGTGCTTATCGAGGGCAAAATCCCTGATGTTCACAAGGTCGTAGGCAATAATTCCCTTTTCTACCGCTTTAGCCATGATTGAGTTTTCAAAAAAAGCCCGCGGAATCTCCGGGAACAAGGTCAGCACTGTAAATTTCATGGATTTACTCCAGAATCCAGAGGTGCATCAGTTGAATAGTCCTGTTTTTAACATCAACATTCTTTACATATCTGAAATTGAACGGAACCATACAAGTTCTAACCTTTCCAGAATTGTCATATTTGATGTTATCTGCAAGAACAGTGCAACTCTCGGAGAGAGAAACTTCTAACAAGTAACCAGCTCCGCCTTCCAATACGTCTGTGATTGTTCCAACAACTTCTGTTGGCGCAGTCCCAGCTGCCGTTCCTGTGTTGTTCCATACCAAAGAACAACCTTTCAAATCTTCAATGTACCACTCATTCTTTTCTAGAGGATGAGCGTACTTGCGTGGTACAACTATTTCCCAGTTTTTGTACTTTTGTACTTCTTCCGGAGAATTAATTTCTGCCACTTTCATGTACAAGGTCTGTGCACCGCATCTAGCCGATTCGACTTTGCATTTTTTTTCTGTAGTGCCATTCCTTAAAGTTACTTCTTTTAAAACTTCCAGATGGTCGTAATCACCAGAAGCACTTTCTACTTTAAATTCACCCGTTACTCCGTGTGAGCCACGAACAAATCCAACAATCAGCTGCTCTTCACTCATCAGCAAAATTAGTCCAGTATATCCAGGCTATAGCGCTTTCCGTCTTTTGTAGCAGAAGCACTAAGAACTGTACGCATAGCTTTAGCAATGCGACCGTACTTTCCAATCACTTTACCGATATCGTTTTCAGCAACTCTAAGTTGAAGAACCATACCCTTTTCGCCTTCAGTTTCATCTACTGAGACCGCAGATGGATCATCGACCAATGATTTTGCAATGTATTCAATTAGGTCTTTTTCCATTTTCGTTCCCTTTTAGACTACTTTGACTGCTTTGCTTTCTGGATAGACATCAACTTCTTTACTGTGTCAGAAGGCTGAGCACCAACTCCGATCCAGTAGTTTGCACGATCCATATCGATAGAAACCTGGCGTTCTTCTGCTTCGATTGGCATGAAAGTTCCGATTTCTTCGATACATACACCGTCGCGTGGCTTACGAGAATCCTGAACTACAACACGGTAGTAAGGACGCTTCTGTGTACCAAATCTCTTAAGTCTGATCTTGACCACTTTATAACCTCCACAGAGCTTTTTCTTTTTGAAAAAGTTCTGAAATTTAAAAATTTACAAAACCGCTAATTTAAGCGTGGAATATTATGATACTGAATTACAAACCTTTAGTCAATGTAACAAGCAATGCTTTACAGCCCATAAGTATATCTTCGTAGGTTGCATCAAAGTTTCCGGTGTACCATGGATCTGCAATATCCCGGTCGCGGTTGGCGTATGTAAGAAGGAGCTTTACCTTATCGTCAGGATCTTTGTTCCATTCCCGCTGCATATAATAAAGGTTTTCAACATCCATTCCTATAAGATAGTCGTAATTAGAATAATCCTCTGGAGTAATACGGCGTGCATGTCGTTTTGTAAAAGGAACTGCCATTTCTGAAAGCTTCTTTTTAGCACCGGAATGCATATCGTTTCCAATTTCTTCTGTGCTGGTTGCAGCTGATTCTATGATAAAATCTTTTTCAAGGCCTTCTTTTTTTACAAGGTCCTTCATAACAAATTCAGCCATCGGAGAACGACAGATATTTCCGTGGCAAACAAACAAAATCTTAGTCATACCCACATTTTGTCCTATTTTATTTTTTGTAGCAATATATTAGAATATTTTTATGATTATTGATACGCATGTTCATTTTGGTTCTATTATGAACTTTGATATGCCGGCAAAGATGCTTCTCACTTCTCTAAAAGAATACAATATTCATGCGGCAATCGTCAGTAACATTCTTTCTTCTGAATGCGACGAAAATCAAATTGAACTCCCTTCAAAGTTTCAGACTCCTCAGAATGTCAGTATCAAAGAAACCATTCAACTTGCAAAAGAAAACAAAGGCAAATTATACGCTGCTCTATGGTGCAAACCCCGCCTGGAAAGTCCCAATGACAGACTTGAGAATCTTATCAAGAACAATCTAGATATCATAAAAGCATTAAAGTTTCATCCATACCACTCAGCAACCCCCTTTGACAGTCCAAAAATCCAGAATTATTTTTACCTGGCTCAAAAATACAATCTCACAGTAATAACCCACACAGGAAACGGCGATTGTGACAACTGCAACCTTGTTTTCAAAATGGCAAAAAAATACCCTTCTATTAAATTTGTCATGGCACATCTTGGTCTGGGCACCGACAACCAGGAAGCAATCGGTTTATGTGCAAAACAGGAAAACCTCTACGCCGATACAGCATGGGTCAGTATTCAGAGTGCAGTCGATTTTGTAAAAAGAGCCTCCAGCAAAAAGCTCTTTTTTGGAAGCGACAACCCAATCGATGGAATCAACACCTACAAAGAAAACCGTTACGGTCAGCGCTCATTATATCAGGACTACTTCTATAAACTGGCAGATTACATATCAATAGAAGATTACGAAAATATAATGTGGCGAAACGCCAGCGAAACTTATAATATAAAATAAATGGGAGCATAAAATGACAGGATATATTCACCAGTTAGAATCTTTTGGATGTGCAGACGGTCCAGGTAGCCGTTTTATCATATTTTTTCAGGGCTGCCACATGCGATGCAAGTTCTGCCATAACCCTGACACCTGGGACATTACAAAAGGAAAAGAATACACAAGCGATGAACTCATAAAAGAAGCTTTGTCATGTCGTTCATACTGGGGCAAAAAAGGCGGAATCACAGTCAGCGGCGGAGAACCTCTTTTGCAGTTGGACTTTTTGCTGGAACTTTTTACAAAAGCAAAAGAAAAAGGAATCAACACCTGTATCGATACAGCAGGAGGTCCTTTTACAAAAGAAGGTGACTGGTTTGCAAAGTTTGAAAAACTCATGCAGGTAACAGACATCCTCTTAATGGACATCAAACATATCAACGATAAAGAACACATCGAATTAACCGGTCAGAAGCGCGACAATATTGTAGAAATGTTCAGATATCTGGACCAAATCAATAAGCCCATCTGGATTCGTCACGTTTTGACACCTGGTATCACCGACAACGATGAATACCTTACACAAACAAGAGACTTTATCAGAACCCTGCACAATGTTCAGCGGGTAGAAGTTCTTCCATATCACGGACTTGGCGCAATGAAGTACAAGGAACTGGGAATCGACTATGTTCTCAAAGACACCTTAAGCCCAACCGAAGAACGGGTAAAAAACGCCAGAGATATTCTCGAAATCGAAAAATACACTGGCTGGAAAAATTAGTTTTCTTATACCTTGAACTTGGAAACAACAACTCCAAGTTCATCAATATTTTCACGGTTTTTGTGGGTCAGGTCATTTACTTCGTTTATGGCCTGATTAATTGACTCCATTCCCAAAGCCATTTCTTCCATACTTGCTGTAATTTCTTCTGTTAAGCGCATAAGTGCATCCATCTGAGCATTTACAGCCTTGGTTTCAGTCTGCATATTTGCACCACCGGAATTAACGCTTACCGTTATTTCATTAATCTCTTTGATAGCCGCAAGAACCTGAGAACCACCCTCAGACTGTTCTTTCATAGCACTTAAAATTGTAAGTTCCTGCTGAGCAACCTGCTGAGTTAGAGTATAGATTTCGTTAAAAATATCCTGCATTGAGATTGCTGATTTACTAACTTCTTCAATACTCTGAAGAACTTCCTGCAGGTTGTCAGTAATGTTTTTACCCTGAGTATTTGAATCTTCTGCAAGCTTTCGGATTTCGTCTGCAACAACACTAAAGCCTTTTCCGGATTCACCTGCATGAGCCGCCTCAATTGCAGCATTCATAGCAAGTAGGTTTGTCTGTTCCGCAATATTCTGAATTACCGTACTTGCTTCGAGAAGAATTTCTGACTGTTCCTTAATCTTCATTGTTGCATTAACGGTATCTTCAATGTTAATTCTACCCTGCTCAGAAGACTTTTCTAGATTTTCAATTGTATCAGCATTTTTATTAAGAATCTCTGTTACAGAACGAATATTTGCTACCATCTCTTCTATCGCACTGGATGACTGAGAAACGCTTGTTGTCTGCTTATTAATGCTTTCGATGAGAGAATCCACATCTTCTGTAATCTTGTTT
>JAFNQK010000161.1 GCA_017386165.1 Treponema sp. | reverse complement strand
ATATCAATCCACATTAGTTTAAACTTCTACTTTAATGACACCCAGCCCTGTTGATGATAAAATTTCAAATATCAATTTCAATAGGAGTCATAAAAGTGAAAAATCAGAATTACAAACTTGTTGCACCCGACATTGACAGGCTGCTCAAATACTTTGATCGTGGGTATTTGAATCCTTCTGGTGTAAGGCCTGCTATTGCAAAAGCAATGGAACCTCTTTTTGAATTACTCTCGCCTCTTGCTCCCCTTGAAGATAATGATGAAGCAAAGTTTCTCTGGCTTTTTATCCCTCGTGGAGATATTTCTGATTATGATTCTTTTGAAGAGTTGAAAGAATATGGTGAAGTAAAAACTTATAAAGAATACGAAGAACTCTGGCAGTACGATTATCCACAGGAAACAATCTGGTATCAATTTGTTATTGTTGACAGCAAAGATAGTGACGGAACTACTCGTTTCCGTGCTGTAGCTTTAGGAAATAAAACAATAATTAGTGCAGAGATGAAGAAAGAAGGAGAACCTGATTATTCAGATGAAGCTGCAGTAATGCTCTGTAATCTTATTATTCCAGCCGTAAGAGAATCTCTTAATATGTTGAAAAATGGAACTTACAACGATTTTGTAAATAAGAATCTTCCTTATGAGTTCCGGACAGGATTAATTAAGCGTTCTGTTTTATGGAAATATGATTCAGAGCGGAAGCACTTTGATTTTGATGGCTTATCTGAAGAAACAATTTCTTCTTTCCGCAACATACTGAAAACAGGAGTAAATGATAAGACTAAAATTTCTCGTATAAAAAACTTTACGGCCAATGATTTTTTTAAGGCCTGTGAACTTGGCTACAAAGCTTTGAATTATGATACGAAAAAAATGTCCCTCTCTGAACTTTATCTAAAATATGCTGATGGGCGTGATGAAGGTCTTACAGGAAAAGGTTGTGGCTTAAATACAGATCCTGGTATCGATTTTGAAGATCCAAAAGCCTGGGATGAATGGTATTCAAGAAAAAACATGGGAGGCCATCCTTGGGAAATCATAAGAGGCGGAAATAGTACCCATCTTGATTTAATGGTTTGCAATGATAAGAGAGAACTCGAATATGAATTCAGACTTGGTGAAATATCAGAAGAAGAATATAAAGAACGCCTCAAAAATGCCGGATACTATTTTACTCTTAGAGGAAAATACCGTCAGCTTGAAGCAGTAACTTTTTACACTACTCTTTCAGTGGCAGGACTTCCCGTTATCCTCGAAGATGCAGAAGAAATTCTAGCCCGCTTTGAAGGTAATGATTATATTGGCATCGTTCCTCATTCCTGCGCTACAAGATACTGTGAAAGTATGTTCCCGAGCGAATACGGAAAAGTCATCGATTTCATACACGTGTTTGATGAAGACATGGAACAATTTTGTAAAGACATTACCTGGCTTCCTGAGGATGCAGCGAAGTTGATATAAGTCCTTATATTTGCAATTGTCGCCGGCCAGGCAGGCACTGACTATTATTTTCATTTCAGGACCTCTTCAATCTTGTCCAAAATCAACTGATCTGCAGGAAGCCAATCTACAGAGCGCAGAGTTTCCTTGGTAAGCCAGAGGGCCGCTTCGTGCTCCAGAAGTTTCAGTTCGCCGGAAACGATTGTGCACAAAATGCAATGCATGGTCAGATGGAAGGTGGGGTAATCATAATCAACAACGCCGAGAATGCGTTCCGCGCGGACTTCGGTTGCAAGCTCCTCGCGGATTTCGCGTTCAATACACTGCTGGGGAGTTTCCCCTGGCTCAAGTTTTCCGCCAGGGAATTCCCAGCCATCCTTGTAGTCGCCGTAGCCACGCTGAGTTGCAAATATTTCTTTTTTATTTGTTTGAGGATTTATCCTTAGGATTATTGCTGCGCTTACGGTTATTGTTTTCATAGAGGCTATTTTATT
>JAFNQK010000160.1 GCA_017386165.1 Treponema sp. | reverse complement strand
TGTTACAATGTAGATGGCAGAAAAAATAAGGGCAAGGAGAGAAAAGCCTTTTCTGAGATTGTCAATTTCATGGCCGCCGCCCAGGAGATAAACCAAGGTCATGGCAAAAACTGTTGGGGCACCGGCTCCGATTCCGGAAAAAACTCGTGCAAAAGAAGTCATTTTTTCTCTGAGGGCACCGGGTTTGGTAACGGCAGGTATAATCGACCAGAAAGGAATGTCAGAAAGGGTGTAGGTGATTCCGCATAAAAGATAAGTGACAGCAACGTAGAGCTTTAAGGTGCCACCTTGGAGGAATGTAGGTACACTGAACATAGCGTACATGATAAGTGCATTTAAAACTGCGCCGGAAAAAATCCAGGGTTTATATCGTCCAAAGCGTGATTTTGTTTTGGCTACGATTACTCCCATAAGAGGATCGTTAAAAGCATCAAAAATGCGGGCAAACATTAAGAGGGTGCCGATAAAGGTTGCACTGATTCCAAGAACGGTATTGTAATAATAGAGTGTATATGTAGAAACTAATCCGTATGCAAGGTTTTTTCCCAAGCCTCCAAGACCGTAAGAAACAATTGTCTTGCCTGAGATTTTAATTTCTGTTGAATCTGACATTTGGATAGTATAACAAAATAACAATAATCATAACAATAAATTACGTTACCTTATTTGATTTAGGATTTTATTATTTATGTAGATCAATTTACGAGGTGAAATATGAAAATTAATGATTTTGTAAAAATTGGTACATTTGCTGCTGTATTTTTGGGAGCAAGCGCAACTCTATCTGCTTTTCCTGGATCAAAGGCAAAAAAACAGAATATGCCCGTAGAAAACCCATGTAAAGGCGTAGAGGTAGAAAAGCCTTCTATGCTGGAAGTGACAGGAACTGTAACTGTAATCGGCTCAGAAGAAGCGCAGGTTATTACACTTTTGACAGAAGACAATAAGGCTTATGTTCTTTCTTCAATGGATTTTAAGCGACCTGTAATGATGGATGGCGAAAGAACTGAAAACGCTGTCAAATCTGACAGAGCTGCAAAAGCTGACAAAAAAATGCCTCCGATGCCTCCAAAAGGTGACAACAAAAACGCAAAAACTCCTGGCGACGGAAAAGAACCAAAAGAGATTATTAAAACAGAAGATATTGTTGCCCTCAACGGCAAAAAAGCTACCGTTAAAGGTTTCCTCAACAATAGAAATAATGTCTTTACAGTTTTGGAAATCGTAAAATAGATTTCTGAATTAGTTTGCCCTATGTCATTTTCTGAGTTAAAATTAAAAGACTATGACTTCTGGAGAAATATTAGATTCGTTTGTGCTGGATTTTATATCTAAGCCAAACGAAAGCGTAAGCTACATTTATTATCCGACAGAACTGGCAAGACCTCATTTTGAGGGGCAGAAGAACAAATTTATTGTCCATGACTTAAGACGGAATTTGTCCCCGATGGCTCCTTTCTTTGAGGTTTTAAGGGATTCTAATCCTCCAGAAGAACTGGTTGAACGTTACGCATATCCACTCCAGTGTGAACAGTTAAAAAGTTATTTTAAAACAGGCGTTGTCTGCGACAGACAGGATATTGTAATAATAGATGAATTAAAGTACGAGCGTCAGGAATTGATGCGTACTTTGGAAAATCTCTATCTCGATGTCTGTACAGGTATTCATGTAGTTTACAACGCTCATCTTATGAGTCGTGAAGCAATCGACTTTGTAAACAGACTGGAAGAAATTAAGCCCAACATTAAGTTCATTTTTATCTTTGATTCCACAGTAGTTCGTTTTGACAAGAGTTTTATTTCGGACTTTATCGAGGCAAAGCAATTAAATTCAAACTTTTTGAATATCTACACAAATCAGGTTGTTCCTGCAGAAAAGAAAGTTAAAATCACAGTTCCAAAAGCAAAAGAATTAATAAACCATATTCGGAATGTAACTGCATTTTTGCTTTCGGATAACACTGAAAAGATTTGTACTCTTGTAAACAAGTATTTTGACTTTTTGCATGTAACCGAAAGAAAAAAGCGAGAGCTCTATTTTTATATCGGATACGGTTATTACAGTTGCGGTGATACGGACCAGGCCTGCCTTTATCTTTCAAAAGCGATAGAAGCAAAAAGAAATGATGAACTGAGCGTAAATGCCATGTTCTTTCTTTCAAAAGCTTTCTATATAAAGAAGATGAATACAGCAGCCTTTCGTTATGCATCTCTGGTTCAGCAAAAAATGGAGAATAATCCGGATTCCAAATTATATGCACTTTCTTTGATGATGCAGTATTTTGCAAGTGACAGAAGTGATTCTGAATATTTAAAGAGCAAATATCACGAAGCAACAAGGCTTTTGCGCCAGGCAGGCCTTTTAAATAATTACGTAAATACAGTATTGAATGTTCCGATGCCGTCGATTAATGATTCGACACAGCTTCATCAGGAAATACATCCGATGATTTTTGACTGTTATTACGCAGTCAGCAGGCTTAGAAACAAGCAGGGGCTTTCGGATGTATGTAACTGGCTTGGAATTGTTTATTCCCGTGAAGGAAACAAAGAAGAAGCAACCAAGATGTACAATGAATGTTCTCAAATTCGTCAGGAAATCGGGGATATTCTGAATATTGTTCGTGTGCGAAACAGCCTTTCTTACGAAGCTCTGATAGTTGCGGATTATAAAAAATCCTATGACCTTTTGAATGAGTATTCAGAACGGTTTGTAGAAATTGATAATTACAGAACGATTATAAATTCCCTTAGAAATATGGCCCTGCCTTTGATGTACACAAGACATTTTGACGAGGCAGGAAAGATTCTTTCGGTAATGACGCAATTTATGAATATGTTTGACTTTGAATACAAGTCGATAAATTCATTCTTGCCGGAATTAAATGATATTCTGATATACCGTTCAATTGTTGAATTGAGCCGAAGCGAGTACTCCCATGTTCAGGTCAATTTGTACAGCATTTTAAATAATGGAAAATACATTTCTCCAGCTGTGCGGCCTCTTTTAAATTTCCTTGAAGCAGCAATTTTCTTAAAAGATGGAAATTATGTTGATGCTCTTGATTTGTTTGACGAAGGAATGAAGATTGATATGGAACTGGGTGAACGCAATCTTCATCTGGTTACTTTCTGTTTTTATGAATTTGCGATTCTCTTAAAGAAATTTGGCCGGGATGCAGACAGTCAGAAATATCTTGAAAAAGGATTTGAGATTGCAAAAGAGAATAATTTTGTTTATTACACAAAGGGAAAAGACCAGGCAAATATAATTGATTACCTGATTAAAGGTGAAAAGTTTGGTCAGTTCCATGTAAATCTTGAAGACTTAAAAAAGAATGCACTTGCGGAGCGCTTAAAAAATCAGATTCATTCCAGGGTATTGTCCAGTCAGTTCCTTAACATGGTAACCTGCGCCGCAATTGAAACCAAAGACTTAAAGCATTATTTGCAGAAGGTTCTTCCGTATGTATTGGATTATGCCATGGCAGATGGAATCTATCTTGCAAATAAGGTTTCTGGTAAATGGAAAATAATTGCCAGTTCAGTACAGGAAGAAACAAAGCTAATTTCTGCAAAGAACTGGGGACAGTATGACTCATCGGCATATTATTTTGAAGCGGGACGAGTGTTCTACGATGCCAGGGATAAAATCTATTACTGCAATATTTCAAAATATAACTACGAAGCAGGAATCGTAATTGTTCCGGGAGCACAGGGCTCCATTGGTTCGGATTTGCTGGGAGTTCTTTCTATTGCCTTTAATTATATTCAGGCTCAGCTCGTATTGTACGGTCAAAAGGCGCATCTCATTCAGGAATCTGTTTACGATGTTCTAACAACCCTCAAAAACCGCCGGGCTCTTTCTGACTATATGGTTGAACAGCGTGACAAGA
>JAFNQK010000159.1 GCA_017386165.1 Treponema sp. | reverse complement strand
GCTTGTCCGGTAGTGACCACTATGATATTCGTGCATAGGCTGCAAGCCCGCTCCAGGTCAATGATCCGCCGTAGAACCCTTTTGCTATGTTAACAGGAATCAGATTCTGAAAATCAGAAAATGTCCTAAAACTGGTTTCGGAGATGGTTGTTTATGTACTGCAATCCCTGAATACTTTTGTCAGTTATTCTTCTTCCTTTTGGAATTTTCTCTATAAAACATTGCTATTTTTAGATATATTGAAGTTAATGAAAAAAAATATTCCCAAGCCAACCTTATTTTTTCTGATTACTCTTATACTAAATGCCTCGTATTCACTTTTCAATTTTATACGCTATTTTGAAAACAGGGAGGAAAATCTTTCGGTTTTTATTTTTCTTATCCTTCATTTAATTCCACTGCTTGTCCTCATTATTGTTTCTCAAAAAATTCAGAAAATCGAAGATAAGAAAAAACTTTCGCTAATAGAAAAATACCTGATTTTATACCTTTCACTTGATGTGTTTCTGGGGCTGGTAACTTACAATTTTTCGTTACCAAGTTATATAAGCTTTTTGTTTTATTCAAAAAGATGGTTGTACGATATAGTCTATATAATTCGCTACCAGATGTATTATCTGGCAGCAGATTTGATTCTGAAAATTCTTTATTGGATTTCTTACGCCTTCCTGCTTAAGGATATTTCAAACAGATGGAATCTTGTTCCAGAAATAGAAAATGAGATTCCTGAATCAGAAAAAAAGAATAAAACAAGTCCATCATTTAAGATTTCAATTGCAAATATGATTGTCCTGACCTTCGAGACAGTTTTGAACTTTTTTATTTATCTTGCCTTTGAGGAAAACAAAGGAGGAAGCGGAGAGCACGCTATAGGTATGGCTTTTATGGCCTTGTTTCTTATTGCTGTAAAATTGATTTTCTCTCTACCAACTCTCGTTCTGTCTATAATAGGAATAGTAAAAGGAAAACAGCAGAAAAACAAAGATATGAAACTAAATCAGAAAGGACTAACAATAAACATAGTCTGTCTTGTGATTTGTGAACTGCAGGTGTGGTTTTGGTGGTGAAAAAATCACACCCCCTTTTTAAAAGTTTTAAAATCTGTTAACATTTAAAACATGAAAAGGGAAGTGACAATACAGGAAGCACTCACAGAACTGGCTGCTGCAAAGATTGAGATTGAATCAATGCAGCAGCAGCTTGTTTTAAAGGACAAATTACTTTCCTCTAAAGATGAAAAAATCACATTACAATTATTCACAATAAATCAGCAGAAAGAACTTTTGATTCAAAAAGATGAGGAAATAAAGACTCTCAAAGAAGAGAACAATTCAAAAGAAATAAAAATCATTAGTCTTGAAGAACGTTTAAAAACTCAATTATCACATCGCTTCGGCAGCCATTCTGAAAAATTATTCGAACAGTGGCTCCCATTATTTGATGATCTTGATGATTTTCCAGAGAATGAACTTCTTACAAATGAAGAACTTGAAGAATTGAAAGAAGATAACGTCCTTGTAAAAGCATATAAGAGACGTAAATGCGGCCGTAAAAAGCTTGACGACACCCTTGAAAGAGTTCCGATTTATCACGATATTCCTGAGTCGGAAAAAATCTGTGGTTGTGGAGCAAAGCTCATAAAAGTAGGGGAGAAAGTCACTGAAAGACTCAACATCATCCCTGAGAAGATTTATGTAGAGAAACATATATATCCCGTGTATGCCTGCAGAGTCTGTGAAGGGAGCGGTGATGAAGAACATCCTGTATTCCGTCAGGCACCAGCTGCAAAGAATATAATTCCAAAATCCATAGCAACACCAGGTCTTTTGAGTTATATCTTTGTAAATAAGTACTGTAATCACATGCCTTATTACAGACAGGCACAGCACTTTGAAAGACATGGAGCAGACTTGTCCAGAGCTACAATGGATAAATGGCAGCTTGAGGTCTATGAAAAAATAAAACCTCTGGAAAATGTGCTTCTGAAGCATATAAAATCCGGAAAAGTCATAAACATGGATGAGACTACCTGCCGGATTTTGAATTACGAGAATGGGAATAAGGAGCGAAAAAAATCCTATATCTGGCTGGCTCACGGCGGTCCAAAAGATAAGAAACTTGTAGTTTACAGGTATTTTGAAAGCCGCAGCCCTAAGTATATAAAGCCGTTCATAAACGGATTCAAAGGATGGCTTCAGACCGATGAATATCCAGGCTATGAAGCGGCCTTAAAAGAACATAATATCCTCTTTCCGAATCATAAGATTATTCATGTCTCATGTGCTGCCCATATACGCCGTAAGTTTTATGATGCATTACTAAACGGTAAATCTAAGGGTGCTGCGAAAGCATTGAAATACATACAGCAGATGTATTATGAGGAAAACCGTCTGAGAGAGCAGAATTTGTCTGATTCAGAATTAGTTGCTAAAAGAAAAGAAATCATAAAGCCGATTATGGATGAGTTTTTCGACTGGATGATTGAAACTCAGCCTACAGTACCTGGATCATTTAAGTTCGGCCAGGCAATTAATTATGCTATTTCTGCATGGCCTCATTTGATGAATTACATAGATTGTCCGGAGATTTATTTGGATAATTCAATCAGCGAGCGTTCAATTCGTCCATATGTTTTATCAAGAAAAAACTTCTTATTTTCTGTCTCAGAAGATGGTGCAAGGTCAACATGCCTATTGTTTTCTCTCATAGAATGTGCTAAAATAAACAATATCAATCCTGAAGAATATCTTTCTTCAATCTTTGAATTAGCCGCAGATACTACTGGCTGGACTGATTCAAACTGGACAGAACTTCTTCCTTGGAACATTAAATTGATTAAAAAATCTGATGTTTCAACTGTCTTAGTAGCCTAATAGGGCGGAAAATTGACGCTTACCTTACATAGAACAGAAGACGCCATCGGCTTTATATGGGTAGACAGAACATGTATTATAACAAGCTATAGAGATTAATTAAATGAATCATGAAAAATCAGTGATCACTATCAAAAGTCTACTTTTTCTTGTCAGACTGGTGTTTTTTACTAACTTCATCGATAAATTTGCCGTTACCACCAACTGCACGACGTGTTCCGATAACTTTTGACTGAACTTCTCCTGTCTTTTTCATTGAACGAACCATGCTTTTTTCTGACGATGAAAGTTTACTGTAATTGGACTCATACCGGTACGGATCAGAAACACTCATATTGAATATTCCAG
>JAFNQK010000158.1 GCA_017386165.1 Treponema sp. | reverse complement strand
CTGGTTCTCAGTTTGACCCGGAAGTTGTTCTTGCATTCTTGAGAGTTCAGGATCGTATCCAGAAAATTCTCCTTGATTATCAGGATAAAGATTAGTTTTTAATATTGAGAATCTATTATTAATTTATGAATTATTCGGTCAAAGCAGTTTGCAAATTTTGAAAACTGTTTTGGCCCGTAGTTGCTTTTTTTGCTTCCGCCTAGTCCCATTTCTGCAAGCTGCAAGTCAAAATCTCTGTCTGCAAGTTTGTCTTTTATATTATCTCTGGTAAAAGTAGTTCCTCTATCGTTGATAACTGCAATGTTTTTAGAAACTAATCTGTCTGCAAATACAATATCTCTTGTTATGACTAAATCATTTGCCTGAACATGTTCAAAAATATAATTGTCTGCCGAATCTTTTTCTTCCGGGCAAATAATCATTGTAAAATAATCGCTTTCTGCTGGTATTTGTTTATTTGCAACAAAGAAAACAGGTAATGAAAGTTTTTTAGAATAATTGATGATATGGTTTCTGACTAGGGTGGGGCAACTGTCTGCATCGACCCATATTTGAACTGTCATTTCAATACCTTGTCGAGTTTTTCGATTAAGAGTTTGTTTATTCTGTCCGCTTCTATGTCTGCGGAATTTTTTTCTAATGCATTCTGAAATTTTGCGTTTCGTCCCTTTTCTTTGTATAAATCGTCACAAAGGGTGATTCCGGCAAGAACGGAAATTTGAAGAGGATCTTTTAATGAACCGCTTTGTTCTATTTCGTTGACAATTCTTTTGTAGTAACCGAGAAGACGAGTTAAATATTCTGAGTCTTCATTTGCTCTGATAGTGAAACTTGTTCCTAATACGTCTATTTGAAGGTTACCCATAAATTAGAAAATATCGAACTGTCCTTGATTTTCGTCTGATTCACTTTCAATTTCTGTGTCTGGAGCCTGATTCTGTTCTACCTGAGGTGCTTTCTGAACAGGTGGCATTTCATAGAATTGAGTCTGAACTGGTTCCTGCTGCTGTACTGGTGCAGGCTGTGAAACTGGATTTGAATTAAAGCTGTTGTTGTTTACAACATGAGTGCTCTGTACAGGAGCGTTCTGAACAGGAATATTCTGTTCTACATGTGTTTGATTTTGAGTAGAAATCTGACCGACTGCGTTCAATACGGAATTTTCGATTGAACTAAGTCGGTTCAGTGCATTCTTGATTCCAGACTCGATCTTGTCCTGATCTAACTCAATAGTAGAAAGTTGCTCCGACTTGCTAGAAAGCGCATTTGTGAGCTCTGAACATTTGCTGCGCAGAGCATCGTTTTCTGCCTGCAGCTGTGCAATTTTTGCAACAGCACTTTCAACTTTTTGCTGTAGAAGAAGAACTTGATCGAGTGAAATCATAGCGAATCCTTAAGCCTTAAGTGCTTTTTTAGCAGCTTCTACAACTGCTTTGAAAGCTACTGGATCTTCAATTGCCATATTAGAGAGAGCCTTGCGGTTCAATGTAATACCAGCTTTTGTACATCCATTGATGAATGTTGAATATGTCATTCCTTCATCACGAACTGCAGCGTTGATACGAGCAATCCACAAAGCACGGAAATTAGCTTTGCGATCACGACGATCTACGTATGCGTGGTTAAGAGCCTTAACTACAGCATCTTTTGCAGGTTTATAGTTTGACTTACGGTCACCGCGGAAACCTTTAGCAAGCTTTAAGATCTTTACACGGCGGTTCTTTCTTTTTGTTCCGTCTATTGCTCTTGACATTCTTTATACCTCATTAACCGTAAGGCAACATCTGCTTACGAATTTTTCTTGCGTCAGCTTCTGCAACATAACCTGTTTCACGGAGCTGTCTCTTTCTTTTTGGTGAACGCTTTGTCAAAATATGACGAAGGTTCTGCTTCTTGTGCTTAACTTTGCCTGTTCCTGTTAAAGAATAGCGTTTTGCAGCAGCACGTTTTGTCTTCTGTTTAGGCATTTTCTTACCTCAAATAAATTATTTGGCTTTTGCACTGATTGTCATTGACATTGTTTTGCCGTCCATTGCTGGAGCTTTTTCAACGACATACGCAGAAGTAAGCCTTTTCAAAACTTCTTGCAGGACATCATAACCAAGGTCGGTGTGTGCAAGTTCTCGTCCGCGGAAACGGATTGTAACTTTAACTTTGTCGCCTTCGTTTAGAAATTCCTGTACATGCTTGGCTTTTGTATCAAGGTCTCCAGAGCCAATTTTTGGCTGCATTCGGATTTCTTTCAACTTGAGTACTTTCTGGTTCTTCTTGGCGTCTCGGAGCTTTTTTTCCTGTTCGAATCTGTACTTGCCATAGTCAAGAATCTTACAAACCGGTGGGTTAGCATTAGGGCTAACTTCAACAAGGTCCAGGTCCTTCTCCTTAGCTAACTTAAGAGCTTCTACAGTAGGTACGATGCCCTTCTGATTTCCCTCATCGTCAATGAGTCTGACCTCTCGAACACGAATCATTTCATTGATTCTCTGTCCATTTTTGTTGTTGTTATTTACGTATGCCAACTATCCTCCTAGTGTTGTAAAACACTTTTTCATGTAAACGTATTTTGTATTATATATGAAAATAAATGAGCGTGTCTATATCAAGTAAAACAATTAAGTCATTAAATAATGTTAAAATTAATCTTGTGTAATTTTTTTCTTAGTGGTAATTTTAATTATAGTAAACATTTTTAAGAAGGTTGAGAAAGATGAATTTTATTGAAGAACTTAAGAAAAAAGCTTGTAAAGCTGGAAAAACAATCGTTCTTTGCGAAGGTGAAGACAAGCGTGTTGTTGAAGCTGCTGCAGAAATCGTTAAAGAAGGAATCGCTAAGATTATTCTTCTTGGTAAGAGAGAAGAATGTGAAAAACTTGTTCCTGGTGCAGATCTTTCAAATGTTAATATCATCGATCCTGAAACTTGTGCTGATGCAGATAAATATGCAGAAATCCTTTTTGAATGCAGAAAGGGTAAAATTAATAAAAAGACTAACGAACCTGAATATGCAGATGTTGCTGCTGCAAAAGCTGCAATTTTGAAAGACTATACAATGTTTGGAGCATTGATTCTTAAAGCTGGAGATGCTGACGGATTTGTTTCTGGTGCATGTCACTCAACTGCAAATACTCTTCGTCCTGGTTTGCAGGTTATCAAAACTGCTCCTGGTGTAGATACTGTTTCTTCATGTTTTATCATGGTTGCTCCAGAAGGTGGAAATAAATACATCCCTGAAGGAATAGCTGTATTTGGTGACTGTGCAATCAATATCGAACCAAATGTTGAACAGGTTGCAGATATTGCTATCGCTTCTGCAGATACTGCAAAGAGAATTGCTGGAGTTTCTCCTCGCGTTGCAATGCTTTCTTTCTCAACTAAGGGAAGTGGAAACGATATCAAAATGTACAATACTGTTGGAAAAATGCAGGAAGCAACTCTGATTGCACAGAAGAAAGCTCCTGAACTGGCTCTAGATGGTGAATTCCAGTTTGATGCTGCTGTAGCTCCTGAAGTTGGAGAACTTAAGGCTCCTGGTTCAACAGTTGCAGGTCATGCAAATGTTTTTGTTTTCCCTAACATCAATGCAGGAAATATCGGATATAAGCTTTGTCAGCGTATGGGTGGATGGATGGCAATTGGACCTATTTGTCAGGGATTTGCTAAACCTCTTAACGATTTGAGCCGTGGCTGTTCTGTAGAAGACATAGTTGCTACAGTTGCTGTTACTGCACTTCAGTCATAGGAAATCAGAATGTTTTTGTTCATGCTTGTTCTTTTGCCGGCAGTTCTTTTTTACTGCTGTTTAAGAAGTACAGATAAATCGGTAATAAGTGTGGCAATGACAGGTGCTGTTTCAGGTGTTTTTGTAAGTGCCTGTACAGCCTTGTTCACATACTTGCACAGAATCCCTGAGCTTTCTTTTGCAGGAAATACATTCTATTACTTTTTTAAGGAATACTTTATTCCAGTAATACTTTTGTATGCAGTATATTCCCTGGTAACTTCTGATGAAAAAGAATACAAAGTAAAGACATTTTTCCCTTTAATGCTGGCATTTTATGCTGTGTACATGCCATACCGTGTAATTGCTTCTAATTCGGGGGCTTTTTCACTGTTCAGCATTTTTGTAAAACCTGTTCTTGTACTTTGTATGTTGATTTATCTTGCAAAATTTAATTTTGTATTCTATAAGGCAAATCTTGGAAAGAATTCAAAATATCAGGTTGCAGCAGTTCTTCTTGCGCTGGTGTCAATGTTGATTCCTGCCTGCCTTGAAGGAATGTATACCGTGTTCTTTGCAGTTCCTCTTGTATATGTTGTCAGTCTGTTGTATGCAGGTTTTTCTGTATTTGTTTTTCTTAGACAGGTAAGGGAAGAAGATTCATTTCTATTATAAGTAAATAAAACTTAGATTGAAATGAACAAAATAAAACGCTAATATCGTAGTCAATACTTAATAAGGATATGAGGTTCTTATAATGAAAAAATACGCTAGTGGAAAGGTTAGAGAAGTTTACGATCTTGAAGATGGAAGAATGGTTATTGTTACTACAGACCGTTTGAGTGCTTTTGATGTTATTCTTCCAACTCTTATTACTGATAAGGGAAAGGTTTTAAATGCTCTTTCAAATTTCTGGTTTGATTATACAAAGGATATTGTAAAAAATCATATGATTTCTTCTGATCTCAAAGATATGCCTGCTGAATTTCAGAAGCCAGAATATGAAGGTCGTACAATTTTGGTAAAGAAGCTTAAGATGATTCCTTATGAAGTAATTGTACGCGGATACATGTTTGGTTCTATGTACGAAGCTTACAAGAAGGGTGAACCATTCCTCGGACATAACTTTGACAAGAAATATCAGGAAGCTGAAAAGCTTGATGAACCTATTGTAACTCCTTCAACAAAAGCTGCAGAAGGTCATGATATCAATGTAACTTTGGATTACATGAAGAAGGATCTTGGTGAAGAACTTGGAACTAAGATTGAAAAGGCTGCTCTCGCAGTTTATAAAAAGTGCTATGAACATGCTTACAAAAACGGAATCATCATTGCTGATACAAAATTTGAATTTGGTCTTGATGAAAACGGTGAACTTGTTCTTGGTGATGAAGTTCTTACTCCAGATTCCAGCCGCTTCTGGGATTTGAGCAAGTACAAGGTTGGCGGAAGTCCTGCCAGCTACGACAAGCAGTTTGTTCGCGACTGGCTCAAGGCTAACAATCTTGCTGGAGATCCTAATATTAAGGAAATTCCTGCTGATGTTGTTGCTCAGACTTCTGCAATCTATAAAGAATGTCAGTCTAAGATTTGTCATAACTAAATAGAAACTTGGTTTTCTTAATTTGATTGCCACAGGTGCTGAAAATCGGTGCTTGTGGCAATTTATTTTAAAATAAGTGATAGAAAGGCTTTCAAAAAGATATTTAATATATAAAAATGATTTTACAAATTAAAAATTGTACTGTAAAATGTAAGTAATCCTGGAGGTTTTGTATGAAACAAACTTTTAAGACTTTGGGTTTTGTTTTATTGGGTTTATTAATTACTTTATTTGCATCCTGTAAAAGCCGCTATTATGAAGATGGTGATATTATCAGTTTGAATGTAAACTGGGAGTACTGCCTTGAAAATCCCTTTGAAAATACAGATGCAGTTTTTGAAATACTTCCTGCCAAGCAGATTGATAATCTGCAGGAGCTTGTTGATAATCAGTATGGTTCAATATGGCTCAGACGAAAATTTGAAATTCCTGCGGGGCTTAAGGGAAAGGCTCTTTCTGCATATCTTGGGCGAATTACCCTCGCTGATAAAACTTATTTGAACGGCACTTTAATCGGTTGTGAAGGCCATTTTCCGCCTTATGAGTTTTCTGCATGGAATACAAGCCGTTGTTATGAAATACCTGATACGATTGTAAATGAATACGGTGAAAATGAGCTGGTAATAGAAATCTTTGTCGATGGTGAAGGTTCAGTTGTTTCTTCTCCATATATTGGAGAAACAAATCAGGTTCGTTATTCCTATAAAAAGGAAAGATTCTGGAACAGCCAGATTAATGCTTTTTTTGCATTTTTGATGATTGTTATCGGACTTTATCATCTCTTGTTGTGGGTAAAAAGCCGAAAGGAATACGAAAATCTGTATTTCTGTATTATCAATATCGTAACCTCCCTTTATATGTCGGTATTCTACTTGTCAGAAATTCCAGGTCTTCCGACAGGATATTTTCCTTTCTTGTGGTATCAAAAGATTTTCTCTGCGGCATTACCGTTCTTTTTGCCATATATTATTCAGGAATTTGTAAATACTTTCTTAAGACGAAGAGATAATCGTACAGTTATTCTTATCCGAGCTGGTTTTGTAGTTATTCCGATTGTTGCGATTCTATTTGCACCAAATTACATTCAGCTTAGAGCAATGAGAACCTGGACAAATCCTCTTTTGTTGCCTCCGATTGCGTATATTGTATTTACACTGGGAGTTGCCTGTATCAAGCGCAAAAAAGATTCTATTCCGTTACTTTTGGGATTTTCTCCGCTATTGATTGCAAGTCTTCTGGATATTCTTTTGCATGACGTGTTCGGTTTTTATTCACTTCCATATTTTTCTTCTATTGGATGGCAGCTGGTTATTATTGCTCTCTTGTTTGTTCTTGCAAACAGATTCAGTACTGCCCGAAAGGAAGCAGAATACCTTAACATTCATCTTAAGGACGAAGTTGATAAGCAGACAAAAGAGCTTACTGCTTCTAACGCAAGCCTGACTGAAGCAAATGAAAAACTGGAACAGGCTCGTCTTGTAGCTGAAAAGGATATGAAGCTTGCGGTAAATGTTCAGCAGAGCTTTTATCCTAGAAGAGCTCCAAAGCTTGATGACTGGGAAATTGCATTTAAATTTCAGCCTATGAGCGGTGTTTCGGGGGATTTGTATGATTTCTTCTATACCGGTAAGAAACTTGATGGTATTGCTCTTTTTGATGTTAGTGGACATGGTATCGGTAGTGGTCTTGTAACAATGCTTAGTAAAACTGTAATTTCAAGATGTTTTACAAATGATCCTTCTGTAAATATCAATTCACTTATGAAAAAAATCAACGAAGGAATTGTTGACGATAAAGGTGATATTGAAAATTATCTTACAGGGCTTCTTATTCGTGTTGACGGTGAAAAGGTTCAGTATGTAAATGCCGGCCATCCTGCAGTATTCTTTAGAAGTGCCAAGACTAAAACCTGCGCAACTGTAGAGGTAAAAAGACCGGGAGGTGCTGGTGGTGCAGGACAGGGGGCTGTAATTGGTATTCCTGGTATGGACCTGGATGTTAAAGGTATTCAGTTCTCTATGCAGAAAGGGGATGCATTGATTATGTATACAGACTGTCTTTCAGAAGCCAGAAACAAAAATGGTGATGAATTTGGACAGGAAACTGTATCAAAGGTGTTTGCAGCCAGTGGTGACGGCGATGCTCAGAGCAAGCTGGACTATGTATTAAAGAAGTTTGCTACTTTTACTGCCGGGGTAGACTTAAAAGACGATTTGACTGTAATTGTTTTGCAGAAAAAATAGAAATTAAATCTGCAATGTATTGACTTAAACCGTCCTTTTTGATATTTTATTATCAATGACGGACGGTTAGCTCAGCTGGTACGAGCGTCTGGTTTACACCCAGAATGTCGGGAGTTCGATCCTCTCACCGTCCAATAAAGCTCTGACTCGTTCAGAGCTTTTTTTTTAGTGTTTTAAGGATTTCAGATGTTAGAAGATTTAAAGGTTCCTGTTGCTCAGTTAAAAGAAGATATCATGGGAGTCTGGTCTAGACTTGATGCCCCTGGAATTGATAAGAAAATTGCCGAAAAAATGGCTTTGACAGAGGCTCCTGGATTTTGGGATGACCATGAAAAAGCTGAAAAAGTTATGGCTCAGGTTAGAAAACTCAAAGCCCGGGTTGAGCCATGGAAAGAAATGGTTTCTGAACTGGGTGATATTGAAGCAATGTATGAGCTTGCAGAAGAAAGCGGCGACGCTGCCGAGGAGAACGAACTTTCTTCAATGTTGAAAGCCGCTCAGGAAAAATTTGAAAAATTAAATATTTTAAATCTTTTAAGTGATGAAGTAGATGATTCCAGTGCCTTTTTGACAATTCACTCCGGGGCCGGTGGAACAGAAGCAGAAGACTGGGCTCGAATGCTTATGCGAATGTATATGCGATGGGCAGAACGTCACGAATTTAAAATCGAAACTGTAGATATTCTCGAAGCGGAAGGCGGAATAAAATCTGTAACTTTGCAGATTGACGGTGATTATGTATATGGACACCTCAAAGGCGAAGCTGGTATTCACCGTCTTGTTCGTATCAGTCCATTTGATGCCAATGCGAGACGTCATACTTCTTTTGCAAGTATTTATGTTTTCCCTGTTCTTGATGATTCTATTGAAGTTGAAATCAAGCCGGAGGATTTACGTGTAGATACATACCGTGCAGGGGGAAAGGGCGGTCAGCATGTTAATAAAACCGATTCAGCTGTTCGTTTTACACACCTTCCTACTGGAATTGTAGTTGCCTGTCAGAGTGAACGCAGCCAGATTTTTAACCGTCAGGCTTGTATGAGTATGCTTCGTGCAAAATTATACGAATATTACAAGGAACAGAAAGAAAAAGAAAACGCAAAATTTGGTGCTGAAAAAAAGGATATTTCTTGGGGGAATCAGATTCGTTCCTATGTATTCCAGCCTTATACAATGGTAAAAGACCATCGAACCAAGTGTGAATCCGGAAATATTCAGGCTGTTATGGATGGAGATATAGATCAGTTTATGGATGCCTATCTTGTTGCAAAATGGAAAGGTATGCCGATGGATTCAGGAGAAGAAGACGAAGAAATGTAATTCTTTTAAAAAGATTCTTTTCTCATTTATAGCTGCAGGAATTTCTGCGGCTTTTAGTCTTTATGCTGCTGATTCCAGTAAATGGACATTAGCTGCAGAACAGTTTTCTTTTACACAGAAAAATATGACTGCGGCTTCTTATGTTGCCGTTAGCAAGGCTCTCCCTCAGTTGATGATGGAACAGTTTGCACAGAATCTCACAAGATCTCCCCGTGCACAGGAACAGCTTGACCGTAAATTGTATGATTTTAGAAAAACTCGTCTCGATTTATTCCTTCAGTTATCAAAAGAGGTTCAGACAAGGGATGCTCTGGTTTTAAAAGATTATTCTCAGTCAGTGCTGAATTCCAAGATAAAGGCTAGTGATAAAAAAATTGCTGAGATAGAAGCAAAAATTAAAGAAAATTTAACTCAGACAGAAAAAGTATATAAAGAATTTGAGCCTAAAATCGAAATGGAACAGCTTCGAAAGGAGCGCATTGAAAAAGGTGAAATTCTCGACGAAAAGCAGAAAGGGAAAATGACGGAATTTTTAATGGGATTTATTCCTGGAAATAAAGAAGAAGTCGTTTTTGAAGATGTATGTCTTTACCAGAATGATTATATGAGTCTTTTTTCTGCCGGAAATGATAAAAAAAGTCAGGGCTACGATAGTTATGCTTTTGAAAAAGCCTGTGTTGATGCGGGAATAAACGCTCTTATTACAGGAAAAATAACCAGATACAGTACATATTTATCTGTTCAGGTTTCTATGTATCAGTTTCCTGGAGCAAAAATAATTGCAAATGCAGTAGAAGTCGGTTCTGTGGATGATTTAAAGTCCATTGCAGTGAGTCTTGCAAACCAGATTACTCCAAAAATTGCTGACAGTATGCCTGTTGATTTGTTTTTTGAAATTGGACCTGAACAGGCAAGGGAAAATACAATTATAACGATTGATGACGTTGTTTACCGTGGAATCCCTGAAAAGATGATTGTTCAGTCTGGGGTTCACACGGTACAGGTAAGTTCACAGGGGTTTATTTCTCTAAATACGGTCTATTCCTTTAAGGGCGCCAGAACTTTTAATATCAGTGTTGAACTAAAAGAAGATACCCCGGGAACTGCAATGCTGTACTTAAAAAATCCTATAGAAGGTTCAATTTTTACAAACGGAGTTCTTGCTTCTCAAACAGGTGAACTGCAGCGTGGATCTGAGATTTCTATTAATAATCAGAATATTTTGGGTCATTTTGTAGGTGAAAACGGGCATTCTTCTGACTTTTTTATCAAATCAAGATATTTAACTGATGGGGCAAATCTGGTTGTTAAGGCAAATCCTTTTGACCGTAGCAAATATATCGACAAAAGACGAAGGTGGATGTATACAGGGTACAGTGCACTGATTGTTTCTCTGATTCCGACTTTTTATGTGTACGGGAATTATAATTCTATTTCAAGTGCTTATAACAGCAGTGCTTATACGATAGATTATAATAAAGCTGTGGGCTGGCAGACAGCAAATTATATTACAACTGGTATTTCTATTGGTTGTGGGGTATTTTTTGTTTACGAATTAGTCCGATATCTGATGGCGGCCAATACGGTTTTACCTTCAGAAGCTAAACTTTTAACTAAAAAAGAAGAAGAGAAAATTCTTTTTGAACAGGAAAAAGCTCTTCAAAAAAAATTACTGGAAGAGACGAAACTTAAAGAAGCGGCTGAATTACAGGAAGATAATCAAAATAATACAGAAAATCTTTTGGAAACTGAAACAGAGGAAGAATAAAAATGGGAAAGCTTTCATTTGCAGAAAAATTAAGAAATCTTTTTAAGGGAAAAAATCAGAACGAAGAATTTTTTGAAGATTTAACCGACAGCCTCATTGAAGGTGATATCGGTGCAAAAACTGCTTTTGAAATATCAGATACTCTCGAACAAAATTGTAAAAAGAATCATATAACCGAACAGAAGGAAATTGTTCAGGAATTAAAAAATATTCTTTTGAGTTATGTAAAAGATATTAACCTTGAACCGGATTTAACAGAGCAGAAAACTAATATCTGGATGATTCTTGGGGTAAACGGAGTTGGAAAAACAACTTCTGTAGCTAAACTCGGTTTGTGGTTTAAAAATAAGGGTGTTGAAAATACAATTCTTGCAAGTGCAGATACTTTTCGTGCCGCTGCAATTGAACAGCTGGAAATGCATGGAAACAAAATCGGCCTCAGAGTTGTAAGTCATCAGCATGGTAGTGACCCGGCTGCAGTTGTTTATGATGCTGCCGAAGCATGCCGTTCAAAAGGGACTGGTCTCGTTCTTGCTGATACAGCAGGTCGTCTTCATAATAAAGAAAATCTTGTCCGGGAACTCCAGAAAATTGACAAAATCTGCCGCGAAAAAGCAAGCGGAGGCTGTTACAAAAAAATCCTGGTTGTGGATGCAACAACAGGACAAAATGCACTGCGTCAGGCAGAAGTTTTTAATGAAGCTGTCGGACTCGATGCTATGATTCTTACAAAATATGATTCTACTGCTAAAGGTGGTGTTGCTGTTTCTGTCGGAAAAGAACTGGGATTACCGGTTGCCTTTGTTTGTAATGGCGAAAAATACGAAAATATAGCATTGTTTAATGCTGAAGAATATATAAACGAGTTTTTAGGTCTTTAATAATTGATGAAAAAAAACTTTCGCCTCGTTTTTGGATTATTAATTTTCTCTTTTTTATTTTTTCTGCCGTGCAACTCTTTTGCTCAGACAGAAGAAAAAGTTGAATTGTCAAAAGAAGAGGCGCATCACGAGCTAAAGAAATTCTTTTTTTCATTATGGAAATATGAGTTGTATGGAATTAAGGATTTTGAAAAAGTTTCTGAGTATTGCGGTTTAGGTACTGATACTGCACGAATATTTACGCTTTCTTTATGGGCTCCAAATGGCAGATTAATTAGAGTTTTTGAAATTTGTTCTCCAGAATTTTCCGGACTTTTTGATTCTTTTGAATACTATAATGTTTATACGGATGACGGCTCCTGGATTGATAAACTAGAATTTTCTGAACAAAATAGTTTTTATGTAAAACGGCCTGTTGATTTTGAGGGTATAGAAGAAAAACTTGAACAGGTAATTAATGAAAATCTTGAAATTGAAAACAATCTGGATATTGTTCCTGTTGTACTAAAAAACACTGCAAATGAACTGAGACTTTTTTCTTATGGCGAAGAAAGCTTTTCGGTAAACGTACTTAATCAAAATAAGTGTCTTGTTACTTCTGATAAAAAAAGAATGACGAGAAAAATTTATAATGATCAATTGCAGCTTACAAAAAAGGAAACCTGGGATATTTCAAAGGGCTTTTCAAATTCAAAAATAATAAAACTGGAAAAATTTGAATACGAGAATGGTTTTACACCTGTAAAAAATACAATAATTACGGATACACAAAAAACTGTTCTCACTTTTGACGAAAAAGGTTTTGTACTTAACAGCAAGACATTTAACAAATATGCTGTAAATGAAAAGGAAAACTGGCTGTTACAGAATCTTACGGACTTGAAATATGATGATAAGGGTAGAATCGTAGAAAAGTCTGGTGTAAGTTATGAGTACACAGATCTTGGAAAATTGAATAATACTTCTTCTGTAAAAGAAGAGTTTTTTTATAAAATTGATGACGGCCAGCCAGATTACAATTATTATGAAAACAATGAGTTAAAGCTCAAGACGGAATATTCTTCTGTTGATGACTGGATATCTACAATGTATTTTGAAAAAGGTTTTGTCGTAGAAACCTATTATAAAAAAGGAAAAAAGACCATGGATATGATTTACATGAATGGTGTTTTAAGGAGAAAGAAACTTTATGAAGTGGATTCTTGATTTTGCAAAACGCCTTGCTCGTGTAGATCGAAAGGGAAGAAGCCGGTTCACCACATTTCTTTCAACTTTGGGGATTTGTGTTGGGGTAATGACCTTGATTACTGTAGTTGGTGTCATGAATGGGTTTCAGATGAGTTTTATCGATTCTATTATGGAAATTTCTTCATACCATATCAGGGCTAAAGTTCCCGGGAACCAGGATTTTGAGGAAAAGTTAAATACTCAGACCTTTAATCGGGATATTAAATGTGTGGTTCCTTTTTATGAAAGTCAGGGGCTTATTACTGCTCAAAAATCTACAGAAATGCCTGTAATCCTGCGGGGAGTTCCTCAAAATATTAGGGAAATTGATTCCGGATTTAATTCTGAATTAAAAATTATCAGAGGCAATTTTGATTTAAGTTCTCCACAGACCATAGTTTTAGGTTCGGAACTTGCCAATTCCATTGGAGCCTATGTAGGAAGCAAAGTCAATCTGCTTGCCTTGAGCGGTTCTAAAGATGTTCAACTTCTTTCACAAAATCGCGAGTTTTATGTAAGCGGCATTTTTGAATGCGGATATCTCGATATAAATGCTTCTTTTGCTTTTGTGGGAAATCAGAATGTTTCTGAAATTTTTGGAAAAGATGCTGACCCTGTTTATGGAATTAAACTTAAAGACTATAAAAAGGATTTCAGTCTTGTTCAAAAAATTACAAAAATCCTAAATAAAGACGACTACATGAAAGATAGTGATATCAAAAGTTGGCGTGAATATAACAGAAGCTTTTTTGGGGCTCTTCGTATTGAAAAAAATATTCTCATGCTTCTGGTTTTATTGATTTTTATTGTTGTTGGAATAAACATTTACAACGGTATGCGTCGTCTCGTTTTTGAACGAAAAAGTGAAATTGCAATCTTAAATGCCCTGGGAGGTTCTAAAAAAGATGTTCAGAGTATTTTCGTTTTTCAGGGGCTTTTAAACGGAGTTAAGGGTTCTCTATGCGGCCTTGTTTTAGGTCTTTTAATCACTTTGAATATGAAATCTGTATTTATCGGAGTTTCTAAAGTTTTATACTTTTTTGAATGGCTTTTTACCAGTATTTTTGATCCTTCAAATGCAATGTATATTCAGGAAAATCCAATGTTCAAGGTGTATGCATCCATCCCGGCTCGGGTTTTACCTGCTGAAGTAATATTGATTTGTGTGTTTGGAATTGCTTCTCCATTGATTGCCTGCTGGCTTGCAAGCAAAAATGTTTTACGAATGAATGTAGCGGAGGTTCTCCACGATGAGTAATATTCTTACGATTGAAAATCTTGAAAAAACTTATAAAACAGAAGGTGAAACCCTTACAATTTTAAAAGATCTGTCTTTTGAAGTAGAACAGGGAAGTAAGACTGTAATTATAGGTGAAAGCGGAAGCGGAAAAAGTACCCTTCTTAATATAATTGGAAGTATTGATACAGCAACAAGCGGAACTGTTATTGCCGGTCCCTGGAATGTTACTAGAATGTCTGAGAAAGAAAAAAATCAGTACCGTTCAAAATTTATTGGTTTGATTTTTCAGTTCCATTATCTTTTAAAAGATTTTACTGCTCTTGAAAATGTTTATATGGCAAGTTATATGGCTGGAGTTTCCAAAAGAGAATCAATTGAACGTGCCTCAAAACTCTTAGAAGATGTGGGGCTTGCTAACCGTATGAATCATCTTCCTTCTGAGTTGAGTGGTGGTGAGCGTCAGAGAGTTGCTGTTGCAAGAGCCTTGATTAATAATCCGGAACTAATTCTTGCAGATGAACCCACAGGCAACCTGGACCCTGCAAATGCAGCTTTGATTGGTGATTTATTATTCTCAATGGCAGAAAAATATCAGAAAACCCTGATTTTAGTTACCCATGATACATTATTGAGCAAAAAAGGCTCAGTCTGTTACACAATTAAAAACGGGAAACTCGAAAAGGTTGGGGAATAATATGAAGATTTCTTCTTCTCTGCTTTTTGCTAAATCCTTGATTTTTCCTCGGTCATTAAAAAAATCTGCTGCCAGACGAAGCATAATCGGAGCGATTGCCTGTATTGCTATCAGTATTGTTCCAATGATTGTTGTTGTTTCTGTCGTAAACGGGATGATTTCCGGAATGACAGAGAGAATTATCTCTTTGTCGTCAAATCACCTCCAGGCATATATACGCCGGGCTTCTCCTCATGCAAAAAGTCTTGATTCCCTTTTGGAGCTTGCTGAGGAATTTACCGAGGTTGAGGGCGTAGAACAGATTTATCCTCAGATTGAATGTAATGCCCTTGCTTCTTACGAAGGATTTCGAACTGGAGCCAAAATCAGGGCGATGCAGGCAGATGTTTTTGAAAAAAATCCTGATTATAAAAAACTTTTTAAGCTTTGCGGCGGTTCATATTCAGATTTTCAGGACGGAAAAAGAAATGCTGTAATTGGCGAACATCTTGCAGAATTATTAAAAATCCAAGTTGGCGAAAGTTTTTCTCTTGTTACTACAAAAAAATCTCCTTCTGGAACAATTATACCAAAGGTTTCGGTTTTTAAGGTTGCAGCAATTATTTCAAGCGGATATCAGGAACTGGATGCGTTGTGGGTGTTTATACCTCTTGATGTGGCTTTTAAAACTTTGCCACTTGAATCCTGTATGGTTTCTGTTCAAATGACGACGCCGGATGCATTTTCTTCCGAGTTATGGAAAATAAAACAGGAAGCAAATAAAGTTTGTTATGGCAGGGCAACAGTTTTTTCCTGGGATGAATTAAATGCAAGTCAGTTTCAGAATTTTTCTTCTACAAAAATCATGATTGATTTTGTAATGATGCTGATTGTTCTGGTTGCTCTTGTAAATATTTCCAGTGCGTTGATTATGCTTGTCATGGAACGACGAAAAGAGATTGCAATATTAAAAAGTCTTGGCTCTTCTAAAGCCGGAATTGGTTTTGTATTTTTGATTGCAGGGAGCTTTTGTGCAGTAACTGGATTGATTATTGCTCTGCCGGTGGGACTTCTTTTATCTGTTAATGCTAACGGTATTGTACGTGTGACCGAGAGAATTATTAATATTTTTGCAAATGTGACCTTAATGGATCCTGCATATTATCTTCAGGAGATTCCTGTTGTTATTCCATGGGGAGAAATCGGTCTGATTTGTGTGGGTGTGTTTATTCTTTCCATTCTGGTAAGTATAGTACCGGCTGTGAAAGCAGGAAAAGAAAATCCTCTCGATACATTCAGGAAGGCATAAATGAAGTGTGATATATGTAATAAAAATGAAGGGGTAATTTTTCTTGAGTGTATGACAAACAAGGGAAAGATGAAGATAACCCTCTGTCCCCAGTGCGCTGCCCAGCGAGGAATTGCCGCTCCCAGCGTAAATCCCAATGCCAAAAATCTCGGCGCAATATTTGAAGAAGTCCGCCAGATTCGCTTGAAAAATGACCCTGACAGTAAACGCCTTTGTCCTGTATGCGGTAAAAATCTTGCAGAAATTAAAAATACAGGACGAACCGGCTGTCCGGAATGCTATGAAACCTTTAAGACCGAAATCCTAGAAGCAATGAAAAATAACGGAATTACTGGAACTTATACCGGCACAATGCCAAAACGTCTCTCAGGTTTTAGAAATGCACTGACTGACCGTGCAGATATTCAGGCCAAACTTGAAGAGGCTGTCCGAAACGAAAATTATGAGAAAGCTGCGGTTTACCGAGACTTTTTGCGGGCTCTGGAACACGGTAGTGTAGCAGACGGAAAGGATGAAAGAAATGAATAAAGATGAAATAGGCCTTTCATGGTATGACTGTTCTGGCGATATGATGGATGTTGTATTATCCAGCAGAGTTCGTCTGGCCCGAAATCTTGCAAATTTTCCATTTCCGGACTGCTATAAAAACGATGATTCTGAACGGGTACAAATAATAATTCTTGCCGCTTTTTCTCAGCTCCAGGATGCTGACAATTATCATTCAATTGAAAGTAAAGATTTGAGCGTTACAAGTGCCGGGATTCTGATTGAACGGGGAGTACTTGAAAATCATCAGACAGCTCTTGTAATGAGAAATGACGGTTATGTTTCAACTGCAATAAATTGTACGGATCATTTAAGGATTTCTTCCTTTAGAAATGGACTTTCCCTCAGAAAATCTTTTGACGAATGTATAAAAGTCGATATGGATTTGCAGAAGAATTTACAGTTTGCTGCAAGTTACGGATTTGGATTTCTGACTCAAAAAATACCAGATTGCGGCTCCGGAATGAAATTGTCCTGCAGAGTACATCTTGCTTCCAGCGTTATGCTAGGAAAATTAAATTTAATAATCGAATACTGCAAACAGACAAAATTAAAAATTGAACCTGCCTTTCCAAATATAGGTCAGGGAAGTGCAGCCGGTTCTTTCTTTTTGATTTCTTCTACCAATGCCTTTGACGGAAATGAACTGGACCAGCTTGCCAATTTTGAATCCTGCATCAAATATATTGTAGAAACTGAACGCAAGATTTCGACCGAATATGCCGATAATAAATCGACACTTATTCGAAATTCCGTAATAAGGGCTTACTCGATTGCTAAGTTCAGTTTATTTATTTCTCTGCGTGAAGCGTTGGATATTATTTCTGATCTTAAGCTTGGTTTAAGGCTTGGATTATTAAAGGGAATCGATGACAGTGCCTTAAGTGGACTGCTTTATAAGGTTCAAAAGTCTCATCTTACATATCTGTTGGAAAGCGGTGATTTTGATTTTGAACAGGATATCAAAAATGACCAGAATGCCAAAGTAGACAGATTAAGGGCTTTGACTTTGCAGGAAGCTTTTGAACATATTTCTTTGGGGAATTTATGAGAAATTTTTCACCTAGAGCATCACGTTTAGTTTATGCACTTTGTCAGGACGAAGCCAGAAATACCGGGTCAAATCAGATTCTTCCGGAACACATTCTTCTAGCCCTTTTAAAGAGTGCAGATGGTCTTGGATATTATTTGCTTCAGAAATTGAATATAAATCTTCTTTCTCTACGAACTATGCTTGAACAAAGCATTGAAAAAGGTTCTCCATCTGAAAATCTTGACTTTGATATCATTCCAACTGGAAGAAGGACAAAAACTGTTCTCGATATAGCTTCAATGGAAGCTCAGGCCATGGAAAATAATTATGTTGGTACAGAACACATCGTATTGGCCTGTATAAGAGAAAACGCCCGTCTTTCAGATCTGCTTTTGACTAATGCTCAGGTTTCCATTCAGGAAGCTCGTGATACATGTAAAAAAATCCAGGCTGAAAAAGCAAGTTCAACAGTTGGTAAAAAGGCAGAAGAATTGGCAAATCTTGCCCTGAGAAGTATCTTTGGCGAAACAAATCATACCGATGATTTTGTAAATTTTGTCCGCAGTGCCCAGGACGATAATTCTGCTGCAAAGAAAACTCCTCAGGATAAAAAGAAAGCTCGTGCAAACATCGGTTTTGTTGAAGAATTCAGCAGGGATATTACAAAACTTGCCCGGGAAAAGAAAATTGACCCTGTTGTAGGCCGTGAAAAAGAAATCGAACGCCTTATTCAGATTTTAAGCCGCCGCACAAAGAATAATCCTGTACTCGTAGGCGAGCCTGGGGTCGGAAAAACTGCCATCGTTGAAGGTCTTGCATATAAAATTGCCCTTGGTCAGGTTCCGATGGGAATCAGTTCCAAGCGAATTCTTTCTCTTGATCTTGCCGCAATGGTTGCAGGTACAAAATTCCGGGGTGAGTTTGAAGAGAGAATGAAAAAAATGATGGCAGAGGTTAAAGAAGACCCTTCTATTATTCTCTTTATCGATGAACTTCATACAATAATCGGAGCAGGTGGTCCTGAAGGTCAGATGGATGCTTCTAATATGCTTAAACCTGCTTTGAGCCGCGGTGAAATCCAGATTATTGGTGCAACTACAACAAAGGAATATACCCGCTATATAGAAAAAGATTCTGCTCTTGAAAGAAGATTTCAGCAGGTTCGTGTTGAAGAACCTGGAGATCAGGATACAGTTCAGATTCTTTTAGGTATTAAAAAACAGTATGAAGATTTTCACGGTGTAATTTACGAAGATGATGTAATTCCTTCAATCGTAAAACTTACCCGCCGCTATATTCCGGAGCGCTTTTTGCCGGACAAGGCAATTGATTTGCTGGATGAAGCTGGCGCTCAAAAGAAAATCAAGGAAGAATCAAAACCGACGGATTTAATTCTGCTTGAAAAACAGATTGAAGAACTTGCCGCACAAAAAGCAGAACTGGTTCGAAATCAGGATTACGAAAAAGCGGCCTATGTCCGCGATAAGGTAATTGAATTAAAACGAAAGCTTGAAATATTTTCAGATTTATACAAAAAGAATGGTGTAGGTCAGAGACAGCATGTTACCTGCCACGATGTTTGCAAAATCATCTGTTCAATGACAGGAATTCCGGTTGATCAGTTGGATACTGCAGAAGCTTCCCGCCTCGTTAATATGGAAGATGAAATGCACAAAATGGTTATCGGCCAGGATGATGCGGTTCATCTCATTTCTGGAGCTGTAAGACGAAACCGTGCAGGAATCTCTTCCAGCAAGCATCCGATTGGTTCCTTTATTTTCCTTGGGCCAACAGGGGTTGGAAAGACTCAGCTTGCAAAAGCTCTGGCAAAATTCCTTTTTGGTAATGAAGATCAGCTTATCCGAATCGATATGTCTGATTATATGGAAAAACATAACGCAAGCCGCCTTGTTGGAGCTCCTCCGGGATATGTGGGCTATGAAGACGGTGGTGTTCTCACAGAAAAAGTTCGCCGTCATCCTTATTCTGTTGTTCTCCTTGATGAAATCGAAAAGGCTCATCCGGATGTATTTAACCTCCTGCTTCAGATTCTTGAAGAAGGGGAACTCAGCGATAATCTTGGGCATACAATTAACTTTAGAAATACAGTTATCATTATGACAAGTAATGCCGGAGCCCGCCAGATTACAAGTGACGGCAGAATCGGTTTTAGTTCTTCTGACGGTGGCGTTCTCCCATATCAGGAAATCCGCAGCAATGCTATGAACGAGCTTAAAAAACTCATGAATCCTGAGCTCATTAACCGAATTGATGACATTATTGTTTTTGATGCACTTAACAAAAAACAGATTGGTAAGATTCTTGATATTCAGATTTCGGAACTTGCATCCAGACTGGCTGAACGGGGTATTTCTATTAATATCAAGCCAAAAGCCCGGGAATATCTGATTTCTAACGGCTATGATCCTGCAATGGGTGCCCGTCCAATGCGTCGTCTCATCCAGCGTGAAATTGAAGATCCTGTTTCAATTCAGATTCTTGAAGGAAAAGATAAACTCAGCAAGCAGGTTTCTGTTGACTGCCTGAAAGACGGACTCAGAGTAAGATTTATCACAGATATGCCGGAAGAAACTACATCCAAAATAGGTGTAACTCAAGACGGAATCGAAATTGCCGTAAAAAAATGAAAAAACAGATATCGTTTTTTTTAATTGCATCTTTGCTGTTTGTTCACAATTTATTTTCTCAGGAACTTTCAGAACTGGAACCTGCCGTAGAGTCTGAAGCTGAAGTTTTGGTTGAAACCAATCTTGAAACTGAAATTGAACCAGATCTCACTCCTGTAGTAAAAATCTGTGCAGTCAAAGGCGGTATAAGCGTTCCTTTTGCTTATCTTGCAGAAGATGAAAAATATTCCTTTTCTTTTGTATCAAGTGCAGATCAGGCAGTTTCCATGTTGAGCTACGGAGATGCTGACTGTACCATTCTTTCTTACAATGCTGCAAAACTTATTGAAGAAAAATTCAGCGGAAAGGTTTCAATCTGTGCTGCTGTAAGTTTTTGTGATTATTCTCTTGTGACAGGTAAAAAAGGAATTAAAACAATTTCTAATCTACTTGGAAAAACAATTTATGTTGTAAAAGACAGTCAGGAAGAAGTATTTTTCAGACAGCTTTTAAAGAAAGCGGGACTTCCTGTAGGCAAGACCGATGGATGTGTTAATATCGACACTTCTCTTGATTATTCAGAAATCGTAAGTTCAATGCTTGCAAAGAAGATTGATAATGCCGTTCTAGGCGGAACCTGTAAGAATACTGTGCTACGCAAGGGAACTTTTATTTATGAAGGTTTAAATCTGTACGAGGAGTTTATTAATACGGCCGGTAATCGTAGTATTGATTTAATTCCTCTCACGGTTTTGGTTTGTCGAACCCAGTTTATAAATGAAAATACAGAATTATTCCGGGATTTGATGAAGGATTTAAGGCGTTCCTGTGATTCTGTTAAGTCAAATCCATATAAAACTTCTTCAATCTGTTCAAAATATGATTTTGGGCTAAATTTTGTTCAGGCTACAAGCTATATAAAAGCTATGAATCTGACATTCAGTTCCTTAATTGCAAAGTAGAAAAAGTTATATTATAATTTTTATATAAATGAAAAGGTTTAATTTCTTCATTTCTTACAAAAAAGCTTCTCTTTTATGTGCATTTCTATTGATTTCTCAAGTTTTTTTTGCACAGTCGATTATTAATCCTGTGAGCGGAACCTGGGCCAATAAGCAGATGCTTGTTCTGGATGTGCCTGAGGGAGGAAATGCCTTTTATTCTGTAAACGGAAACAATCCTGAATCTTCCGGATTTGCTTATGACGGTCCTGTAATCCTCGATGTAGACGGAAAAGTTGAATTAAGGGTTGCCTTTGTGTCTGATGACGGACAGGTTACCACAAAAGCTGTAAATTATACGGTTGAAAGCGGAGATTTACCTCCTGCCGGTTTTGCATATGATTTTATTGAAGTTGCAAGTTTGACGGGAACAATTCCATATACCTGCGGTGATAAACTTTTAATACCGGAGACTCTTGACTATAGTCTGGGGCAGCCTCCTGCAATCTGGGAAAAAGGTACCGAAATCAGTATCGATCCTCAGGCAGTTATTGCAAGAAATGTTCCTATTTCACTGACAAACGGAAAATCAACCTGGCGTTTTATAATTGCTGTTTCAACAATAATGAACGGACTTTACAGCCGTCGGGATGTTCCATTCTCAATTACGGACTGGGATACTATTTCTTTTGACGACAGAAAGTTTATTTATAAGATTGATGATCAGTGGTGGTCGCTGCCAAAAGAACCTGTAAAAATCGACAGAAATCAAAATCATATGATTTCATGGCAAAGTATTGATTATTCTCCTGAAAATATTGTTAAATTTTTTATTCTGCCGCCAAAACCAGAATTAATAACAGAAACAGCTGTTGATGGAGTTGTATCTGTCCGCTATAACGGCGAAGACGGCTATTCCTTTGGTATTCTTGATTCTAACGGACAGTCTAGTGATCTCTACGAAAGTATCAAAATCGATACCTTTCACGGAGACAAGTTTAAAGGCAATTTGACTCTCGGCTGTTACTTTGATTCTGTTTTTCAGGGAACTTTGCCGGTTTCCTTTAATGTAAACAAAAGACTTCCGGTTCCTCCTGTAATTACTCCTTCAGAAGAAGGGGATTATGTCAGAAAAAATATCTTTGTAAAGTTATCGAATATCGAAAATAACCGTATGTTTGTAAGTGTTTCTGGACCTGTTATTCTCCAGCAGGAATATGATGGAACTCCTGATGCGGTTCTCGTGGGTTTGGGAATTGAAGATTTTAAACCTTATAATAATGGAAATATTATACTTAAGGCCTCTTCTGATGGAGCCTGCGCTTATAAGGTAAGTGCTTACTCCGTAGATGAAAACGATAACAAGAGCAATGTTGTAAGTTATTCTGTAATCGTTGATACCTGCAATTTTTATCTTGATTCAAATTATGATGAAGCAGCAGGTACTTCTGACGGTTCGAAAACTCATCCGTACACTAAATTTGAACAGGTTATTCCTCTTATAAACGGTAACCGTTTTGTTCATATAAGGGCTTCCGGGGAACTTGAGATTCCTGGTAGAACAATTATTCTTACTTCAAATTGTCAGATTGACGGTAATAATTCCTGTAAGTTGTTCTTTAAGCCGGAGACTAATCTTGTTATAAAAAACTCAAGCCTTGCAGTTTCCGGCTGTGTAATCGCATTGACTGAAAAGAAAGTTCTTTCTTCAAATCCAAGTTTGTTTAATCTTGAACACAGCGTTCTGGATTTAAATGAAGTAGAACTCACTGCTACTTTCGGAAAGAGTGGTTCTGTTATTAGCTCTGATGGTTCTGTTGTAAATATCCGCAATTCCGGATTGACTTCTACTGCGGATTCTTATACTTCGCTGATTGCATCTGTTGATTCAAAAATCTTTATTAAAGACAGCCGATTAACAACAGTTTCTAATACTTCTGTTAATTTTTCTTGTCAGGGCGGTATTTTTGATCTTCAGAATACAAACTGTATGGTTTCTGGTGTAATGGGCCGAATCGGAGAGCTTTTGGATACTCACAGTACAATTACAGATAATACTTTTAACTCTGATTTGAAAAAAATAGTTTCAAACAATGCACCGGTTTATATGGATTCTAATAATATGTCCCTTGAATATGCCGGTAACCGTTCTTTAGGTTTTTAATATGCTGGAATTGATGTGCGGTCTTGATGAAGCGGGTAGAGGTCCTCTTGCAGGTCCGGTTACTGCAGGGGCGGTAATTCTTGGTCCTGATTTTCCCGTTGAAATACTTAATGATTCAAAAAAACTTTCAGAAAAAAAACGTGACGCTGCCGAACTGATTATAAAAGAAAAAGCCTTGTGGGGCATCGGTATTGTCGACCATGAAACAATCGATAAAATGAATATTCTCCAGGCAAGTATGTACGCAATGAAACTTGCTTATGATATGCTTTTATTAAAACTGGACGATTGGGTAAAAAAGAATAATATTTCTGATTATAAGATTTTCTGTATGACTGATGGAATTACCGTTCCGCCTGTAAATTGTGCTGACGTAAGATGTCAGCCAAAGGCAGATGCAACTTTTCCGTCTGTTATGGCAGCAAGTATAATTGCAAAAGTTGAGCGTGACCGTATCATGTACAAAATGGATGAATTATACCCGGAATACGGATACGCAAAACACAAGGGATATCCGACTAAGGCCCATAAAGAAATATGCCGTCAAATCGGGCCTAGTCCAATTCAACGGCATTCATTTAAGTATTAATAAAGATTACTCTTCTGTTGGTTCAACATTTCTCTTTGATACAACATGGATTCTTCCGGTTCTTTTGATACCGTCATCCTTGTTTGTATCTTTGTTTGCACGGTAAATGCGCTTTGTTTTTTCTGCCTTTTCAGCTTTTTTTGCAGCTTTTACCTTTGCGCGTTCTTTCTTGTCTTTTTCGATGTAATTGAGGGAACGATCCATTCCCTGTAAGAATTTCTGCATATCGTCGGCAAAGATTGCAATCTGGTGTCTTTCACCTTCTGCTCCGTCGCGGCTTTTGCTTTCAACTATCTGAAGAAATACATCTCCAGTTCTGTTCTCTTTAACATTAAAAAAATAAGAACGGTTATCAAGATAGACTTCTGTTGTAAAAAGTTCTCCGCGTGCTCCCATATTCTTTGCCTTCCTTAAAAATGTGATTTTATAAAAATTATCAGAAATGACATCTAATGTCAATTAAATGTCAATTAAACTTGCCGACTATCTCTTTAACTTTCTCAAATAATTCGTCCATGGCTTTTTTTGTAGTCAGAGGACCAAAGCTAAAGCGGACTGCATTTTCACTGAGATTAGCAGGAATATTCATTGCTTCAAGTACAGGGCGGTTATTCTTGCGGCTGGAGCAGGCACTTCCTGTAGAAATGTAAAAACCTTCGCTGTCCAGTGCTCTGAGCATTACCTGTCCAGGGATTTTGTTAAAAGCAGCCTGGATTACCCACGGAGAATACAAATCCGGATTTTCAAGGCGTCCCTGAGGTATTATTGTGCAGCCGTTGAGTTCTGCTAATTTATTAACAAATTCTTTTGCGTATTCGCTTTGCTGTTTGAACAGGTTCATTGAAGGTGCATTTTTTTCTGAAATAAAATGTTTTTCCAGAACTTTTGAAAAAGCAATTGCTCCAAAAAGATTTTCTGTTCCGGATCTTATACCTTTTTCCTGACCGCCGCCTTTTAAAAAGGGCTCAACTACGTCTTTTAAATACAAAAGGCCGATTCCTCTTGGACCGCAGATTTTATGAGCGCTGAATGCGGCGCTGTCGATTCCAGGATATGAAATATTTAATGGAATTTTACCTGCTGCCTGTACGCAGTCGATATGGAATTTTGGCTTACGCTTGCCCTTTGCAAATTCTGTAATCGCATCTGCAATTTTGTATACAGGTTGAATAGCTCCGGTTTCGTTATTTACAGCCATAACACAAACCATAAGAGTGTCTGTTGTAAGCATTGATTTTACTGTTTCCGGCTGTATTATTCCGTTTTTATCACTTGGAATTGCTTGTACGGTAATTCCGCATTTTTTTAGTTCAAGAGCCATTTCTCGGATTGCAGGGTGCTCAATGCTGCTGAATAAAACAGTTCCTTTTGATGGACGATTGAGAATTGACAAAAGAGGAATATGGTCGCTTTCTGTTCCGCCGCTTGTAAAAAAGAGCTGTTCTTTTTTTACTTCAAGAACTTTTGCGCTGTCTTCACGGGCTTTTTCAAGAAGTTCACGGGCTTCTTTTCCGGCAGTATGTATACTGGATGGATTTCCCCATGCGTTGAGAGAAATTTCAAGAGCTTCTTTTAATACGTCCTGGTCAGATGGGCTTGTGCTTGCCCAGTCAAAATAATGTTCTTTTTGTTCAGGTGTCATCTTATTTTACCAGAATTGAGCGGATTAAATCGTCACTGACTTCTTCAAAGAAGGTTTCGTTCATGCCTTTCTGAAGGATTAATCGGATTTTGTCAGAAGAATTTTTCTTGTCCTTGTGCATTGCCTGAATAATTCTGTCTGCACTACCGGCTCCTCCTGCAATAGATGGAACACATTCTGTACACCAGCCAAAACTGTCGAGAACTGAAAGAACTTCTTCTTTGTATGAATCCTTGCAGTATTCCATTTTGGCAGAAAGGGTGAGGGCTCTTCCGATTCCCCAGGCAACTGCGTCCCCATGAGGAATTACACCAAGTCCTGTAATAGTTTCAAGGGCATGACCAAAGGTATGTCCAAGATTTAAGAACATGCGTATATCTTTTTCTGTCAAATCCTGTTCTACAACCTTTGCTTTTGCAGTTGCACATTCTTTGATTACAGAATAAATTGTGTCGGAATCACGGTCATTCAATTTCTGGGGATTGTTTTTAAAGATTTCATAAAGAGACTTGTTGTACAAAAGACCTGTTTTAATTGCTTCTCCAAGTCCTGAGCGGTACTGTTCTTTTGAGAGTGTCTGGATAAATTCCGGAAAAATATGAATTGTCTGTGCCGGCCAGAAGGAACCAATCATGTTTTTGTAGTTTTCAAAATCACAGCCGGTTTTGCCGCCTATAGAAGCGTCAACCATTGCAAGAAGGGTAGTTGGCACAAATTCACATTTTGCTCCACGCTTAAAAATAGAAGCTGCAAAGCCTGTCATATCGGTAATGACACCGCCACCAATTCCTACAAAAAGATCTTTTCTGTTAAAGCCTGCATCTACTGCATTTGAAACAATCTGAAGTACGTTGTCGATATTTTTAAAGGCTTCTCCTGAACCGAGAATAACAAGGATATCTTCGCCACAAACTCCATCCGTAAACATATTGATAAACTCTTCCATACATGGAAGGGTTGCAACTGTTGCATCTGTTACGAAACATCGGCGTGGACCGTTGTTGTTTCCTGGATTATAGAGGGAAACTAAATCTGGAGTATTTTTATAAAAAAGAATCGTTGTGTTTGGGGTTCCTGGATTTATTCCTGGAAAAGAAATTGTGAACTGTGTGTTTTCGTCATTAGCCATGACTGTATTTTAGTAATTTTCGCTTTTCATTGCAATAAAATTATCTCTTACAGTTTGAACTCTTGTGATTTCACGGTTAAGCATTTTGCTGTAATCCAGTTCTCCTGTTTTAATTCTTTCCCTTTCGTCTTCCCAGTATTGAAGGTCTGTAAGATATAAAAAGTTAAACTCTTTTACATTTGCTTTTTCGGCCCATAATTGAGCTTCCTGCCAGTAGATAAGGCCGGTTTTATAGCAGCTGAGAGCTTTTTCAAGGTTGCGGATGTATTCATCTTTCCATGGAGCATCGTAGAAATTTGCTACTTTTTTGTCGTAAATGCGTCCAAGACGTAAATGCTGTTCAATTAACTTGAGATTGAGGTGCATCATAAACATGTAGCGGTATTTTTCCCATTCTTTTTCTGTTTCAATCTTAGCATTTGCGTATAGAGGATTTGCAAAATCTGCTTTTACAGCCCGTTCCAGCCAGTAAATGTTTTCCATGCAGTCGTCCGGGTACTGCTGATAATGCACGTGATAAAGGCGGTACCAGTCTTCTTTGTATTTAACCATGTAGGCGTTTGTCTGGGAAACACAAAAAAGTGCCAGAAGAAAAGTGAGAAGAGTGATTTTTAATTTGAAAGGAAAAGCCTTTTTCACACTCTATTTATCGGAAAGTGAAATAATTGAGTTTACTTTATTCCAGATAAAAGCTTCGATTTCTTCAATGGATTTGGACGCATCTACTTCAATAAGGTGCATTCCTTCTCCTAGAGGCCCCTTGTATTCCTGCATTACAGAGTCATAAAGGGCGGCAGTTTTTTTCTGCATATCGATTTTTTCGTAGATTTCTGTAGTCTGTCCACGGCTGGTTACTCTTGCAAGGGAGATTTCCGGATCAATCTTAAAATAAAAAAGAATCTCCGGAAGGGGGAATGGAGAGTTCAAAAGAGCTGGTAATTCCTTTCCGCAGGAAACCGACTGGTATGCAAGACTTGAAAAGAAATATCTGTCGCTTAATGCAATTTTTCCCTTCTGGGTCTGTTCGATTACGCCGTCTTTTCCAAAAATATGTTCACATCTGTCTGCTGCAAAAAGGTAGCTTGCTGTTTTTTCACTGACAGAAAAGTCTCCCTTGAGCATTCGGCGCAAAAAAAGGCCTGTTTCTTTGCTGGTTGGTTCTGAACTTCTGTATACTTTTTCTTCACCGATTTTTTCAGCAAGTTTTTTTATCTGAGTTGTTGTTCCTGCTCCGTCGATGCCTTCAAATACAATAAAGTTCTTAACGACCATTTTGTCCCTACCATAAAATATAATAATAAAACTCTATATAATTTATTGAATTTTTGTTAAAATATAAAGACTAAAATGCGCAAATTGTCTTTAAAAGAGTATCTTGCAATTTTAATATTTTTTCTCACTATAGGTCTCGGCTCTTTGATTGCCTTTCCTGTTTATAAAAAGGTAACCAGCTCTTTAAAAGAAGTTTCGCAGAATGTATTTGAACTTATAACTGAAAAAACTGGTCTTGTAGTTTCGTATAAAAAAATGTCGCCTTCTGTTTTTTCCGGGTTGAATGTTAAAAAGATTATGGTTAATACCAGTGATTCCGGGGAAAAGCTTTGTGAAATTAAAAAACTTAATATCCGGTATAATTTATTTGCCCTGCTCAAAGGAAATGCCTTAAAAGCTGTGGATAATGTTATTCTCGACGGGTTTGTTCTCGATATGGATAATTCAAATTATCTTTCCCTGATGGAAAAACTTGGGCTTTTGCAGTCAGAGGGAGAAAGCGAACCTGGACAGAATAATCAGGAAAAAAAGAATAAATCCCTTGCGTTAGGTAAAATTACTACAGAAATCCCTTTTAACGTTTTCTTTAAGAACGTTTATGTCAATTTTGAAAATGAAACCCAGACTTTTTCGGGACACCTTAAAAAACTTACTCTGGCTTTTCTTAAAACTCAAAAAACTTTAGTCGTTGATACTTCCGGAAAGCTTGTAATGTACAATAACGGTGAGCCGGAAAAAAAGTATTCTGCAAACTTTTCTTCTCAGGGAAATCTCCCTCAAAAATTGAACGGAAGCTCATTGATTTTCAGACTTTCTGATATTTCTAACGGAAGTTATTCCATTAATAAACTGAATCTTTTATTTGGCTACAACGAAGATATTTTTGACTTGAGAACGATTCAGAACGGGTATCCGCTTTTAATCCATGCTTCTTACGGCTTAAAAAGTCATGAAGGTAATCTTGAAATAAATACAAAGAATCTTAAGCCAGGTGCTTTAATTTCTTCAAGACGAGGTGATAAGTCCATTCGTAAAATACGCAATCTGAGAATTAACCTTTCGTTGAATGCATATTGCGATAATAAAAATTCTAAATTTAAGTATAATTCTGACGGGTCTATCTATGTACCTGATTCTATTTTTCATGGTGGATTTAATGCTTCGTATTCAATCAGAGGCGATAATAATAAGCTTAATTTAAATAGATTTGCCCTAAAAGGTCCAAATGTTGATGCCGTTGCAGAATTTTCATATCTGTTTAAGACAATGAGAATGAACGGAAGTGCAAGTCTTAATCAATTTGTTCTTCCAAATGGCAGCAATATTTCAACAGAAGTATTTTTTGAACCGCTTTCCAAAGGTTTTGTTGCCTTTGCCCCAAATCTTTTGCTTGATGAAAAAGCTCTGACAGGTATTCAGCTTTCAATGATTCCAGTAAAAGATTCTGTGGATTTTTCTTTTGAGCTTAGTGACTATTTTCATGTGTCAGAAGGCCATATCGGAAAACTTAAGCTGGGCGGAAGTTATATAGGCGGAACTAATTATATACAGGCAAATCTGGAAACAAATGCTCTCTTTTTGGACAGTCTTGCCCAGACCGCAATGACCTTTATTCATAAAAAAAATGAAAAGGTTTCTTCTTTCTCCTTTTTATCAAATTATATGCTTAACGGAGAAGCCTTCTTTTCTACAGATTTTAAGTCCCTTTCTTTCAATGTGCCGTATTTGTTTGCAGCAAATACCAAAAAAGATGACCAGATTTTATATTTGTCCCTTGATGGAAACAATGAATCTGTTAATGTGAGCAAATTTGATTTTATTAATAATGGAAAGAGTACACATCTTGAGGCTCAATACGAAAAAGCTCCTGATTCCAATGATGCTTTTTTTGTTGTTGAAGTGAATGCAGATTCAATTCCTTATAGTTTTACCGGAAATATAATGAGTGACAGTATAAGTGTTTCCGGGGATTACGGGTTGGCCTTTGATTTATTTAAAACCGGGCTTTCACGATATGATGGAACTTTCAGTATGGTTGAGTTTCCTCTTCCTATTGGAGGAATGGTTCTTTCCCTTAATACGGATACAGCTTTTTCCTTTAATTCTGATGACGGTATAAGTGCAAATATTGCAAAACTCGAAGTAAACGAAGTTTCCGGGAAATTTGTTTTTGATCCTCACTTTTATCTGTCTGCCGAATTAAATAAGTATGGATTGTCATTGAAAAACATAACCTATGCAGATATTTATTCAATTCTTTCTGGAACCGGACAGGGAGCCTGGAATCTTTCTGATAAGGGGCTTGAAAATATGTCTTTTGATCTTGCTGTAAAAAGTGATACATCAAAAGAAGCAATTGATTTAAACGCAGAACTGTCTTCTTCGGAAGAAGGTGAAATGTTTGTAAACGCTAAGGTGTTATTCAATGTGTTTGGTTTGAATCGTTTTACAGCAGAAACCAGTGAAAACAATACTTTGACGGCATCCCTGGTTGCCACCGGCCCATTGTCCAATCCATTCATAGGAATTAATCTGGATAATTTTAGTCTTATGAAGGCTGGTTCTGTTATTTCTGCAAGCGGAAATGCTTTTGTCGAGGAAAAGGTCTGCAATATTGATAATATAAACCTCAAGTATAATGACTTTTATTTAAAAAAAGTAAATGCAAGTTTCTCTCTTGATGATTTCTGTGGAAAATTAACTGCGGAACTTTCAGGAAATGTAATGGATAAAAACATCTTCCTTCCGCTTCAATTTACTATAAGTGATACAAGCAAGGAGGAAGGAAAGCTTATACCTACAGATTTTGTTGCAAATCTGACCTGTTCAAAAGTTGACGGAACTCTTTTTGCAAGAAAATTCCCTTTAAGTGTTACTTTTGTGCATTCTAATAAAGATACGCTTTTATATACTGGCCCTGAACAGGGGATTCAAGGAACAATAAGTTCTGACGGAACTATACATATGGGAATCAATAAGGGAAAACCTCTGGACTTTGATTTTAGCGGCTCCGTAAAAGGAAATCTTTTGAACCTTTCTCTCCAGGGGGTAAAGGCTGATGTTGCAGAAATATTCAGCTATCTTGATATTCCTATGCTTAGAATCTATGGAGGTATTTTAAAAGGTTCTCTTAAAATCACAGGAATTACTGCTGACCCGGAATTTACAGGGGCATTCAGTTTAACTGGTGCTGACTTTACATTACCAACAATTGTTCCATCTCATATTACTGTACCAAAAGCTATTTTAACGGCTAATCACAATAAGTTTATAATGCCTGAGGTTCAGGGACTTATTAAAAAACAGACTCCGATTTATGCAGATCTTGATATAACCATGGATCGCTGGGCTTTAGGTCTGTTAAAGAGTCATATCTGGATTCCTAAGAATGTTTATGGCCCTGGAGATTTTGATATCGGTATTGCCCGCTTTACTGGTGATGCAAATATAGATCTTATGCTGACTTTCGAAGATAATATTCTTGATTGTTCCGGTGACGTAAATGTAAAGAATATCGATGCCCGGGTTATTACCAAGGAACTTGCTAAAGCAGTTAAATTTGATATGCCTTTGCGATGTGCTGTCAAACTTGGAATCGGGCCTCATGTTAATTTTAGATTTGATCCCTGGTTGAGGGCGGTATTT
>JAFNQK010000157.1 GCA_017386165.1 Treponema sp. | reverse complement strand
TTCGCCGGTGTAACCACATTTCTGGCAGCAGTCACTCTTGGTGTTGAGTTCAGCGTACATGATGTTTTCGTAGATGTGCTTTAAGAGTGTCATTACAGCAGGAATATTGTTTTCCATGTTTGGAACTTCAACATAGCTGATAGCGCCACCTGGTGAGAGTTCCTGGAACTGACTTTCGAAGGTGAGCTTGCTGAAAGCATCGATGTCTTCTGTTACGTGAACATGATAACTGTTTGTGATGTAGTTTTTGTCTGTTACGCCAGGGATTTCGCCAAAGCGCTGTTTGAGACATTTTGCAAACTTGTAAGTTGTGCTTTCAAGGGGAGTTCCGTACAAGCTAAAGTCGATATTATGTTCTTTCTTCCATTTTTTGCAGGCATCGTTCATGTGAACCATGATTTTCAATGCGAAAGGAGTTACTTCTGGGTCTGTGTGTGGCTTGCCTGTCATGTAGCGTACACATTCGCAGAGGCCGGCATATCCGAGAGAAATTGTTGAATATCCGTTGAAAAGAAGCTTGTCGATGGTTTCGCCTTTTGCGAGGCGTGCAAGGGCTCCGTTCTGCCAGAGAATTGGTGCTACATCGCTTGGTGTGCCCAAAAGTCGCTTGTGGCGGAGAAGCAGTGCGCGGTGGCAGAGTTCGAGGCGTTCGTCAAAGATCTTCCAGAATTTGTCCATGTCACGGCCACTTGAGCAGGCTACGTCAACGAGGTTGATTGTAACTACGCCCTGATTAAAGCGTCCGTAGAACTTTGGTTTTCCTGTTTCGTCGCGGTAAACTGTAAGGAAGGAACGGCATCCCATACATGTGTAGCAGTTTCCTTCTTTGAGTTCAAACATCTTCTTTTCAGAAATATAGTCTGGAACAAGGCGTTTTGCAGTACATTTTGCTGCAAGTTCTGTAAGATAGTAGTATTTTGTTCCTTCGTCGATGTTATCTGGTTCAAGTACGTAAATAAGTTTAGGGAAGGCTGGTGTTACCCAGTAACCTTTTTCGTTGCGTACACCCTTGTAGCGCTGTTTGAGTACTTCTTCGATGATGAGGGCAAGGTCTGATTTTTCCTGTTCGTTTTTAGCTTCGTTGAGGTACATGAAAACGGTTACGAATGGACTTTGGCCGTTGGTTGTCATAAGAGTTACAACCTGGTACTGGATTGTCTGAACACCACGGGTGATTTCGTCTGCGAGACGGCGTTCTACGATGTGGTCAAACTGTTCTTTTGTAAACTGAACTCCAGTTTCTTCGATTGTCTGATTTAATTCTTTGATGAGCTTTTTGCGGCTTACATCAACAAATGGTGCAAGATGTGCAAGGGAAATTGACTGTCCGCCGTACTGGCTTGAAGCAACCTGTGCAATAATCTGGGTTGCGATGTTACAAGCGGTTGAGAATGAATGTGGAGTGTCGATTTTTGTGCCGCTGATTACTGTTCCGTTCTGGAGCATGTCTTCGAGGTTTACGAGGTCACAGTTGTGCATGTGCTGTGCAAAGTAGTCTGCATCGTGGAAATGGATAATACCTTCGTTGTGGGCTTCTACGATATCTTCGTCCAGAAGGAAGCGCTTTGTGATGTCTTTTGAAACTTCTCCAGCCATGTAGTCGCGCTGAACTGAAACGACTGTTGAGTTTTTATTTGAGTTTTCCTGTTTAACTTCTTCGTTTGCGCATTCAAGAAGAGAAAGAATCTGCTTGTCTGTTGAGTTCTGTTTGCGCATGAGGGCATGGCGATAGCGGTATGTGATGTATACCTTTGCAAGATCGAAAGCGCCGATGCGCATGAGTTCTGTTTCTACAAGGTCCTGGATTGCTTCTACGTTGAGCTGAACTTTACTTGCTTTACATTTGTCTGCAACTTTTGCTGTAACCGCATTGATGAATTCTTCTGAGAGGCGGTCGCTTTCTGGAATAGCACTGTTCGCCTTGGAAATTGCAGTGGCAATTTTTCTAATGTCAAAAATTGCTTCTTCGCCATTACGTTTGATAATTTTCATTTTTCCCACCCTTTTATTTATATAATTTTTGTTATTTCTTTATTTTATGTAGATTTAGAAGTTTTTTGACACATCTTACTAATAGTGTATTTATAAGTGTGCAAAAAAAATAAACACTAGATATAGTGTTTAACGAATATAAGCATACTATGAGTGATTTTTTAGGTCAATATAAAAAGTATAGGTTTGATAAAAATTTTGTTAACTTTTTTCCTTGACAGAACGCAAGGAATAGACATCTACATTACTACAATGCCATTAGACCTTGCGTTCAAGATTCGCTTACGCAAATCTTGATATGGATGCTACGCCTTGTATTGAAAATGCCTTGTACATTGCCCGCAAGATTCCCTTTCGGTAATCTTGCCAGGGGTACTACGCCGTCAGGATGTGTAAGCGTATACATGGTGTACCTTGCCCGCTAGATTCGCTATTCAGCGGTGAAAAAGTTGTGGGCGTCCAGCCAGAGCTTTAGGTCGGCGTTCCAGTGGTATTGTTTCATAAAGTCGTTGTCGATCATGGCAAAGCCGTGGCCGCCGATTGGGTAGTCGATAAATCTGTAGTCGATGTTTTTTTCTTTGAGGGCGTTAGCCAGGCGCACGCTGTTTTCGTAGATTACAACAGGATCGTCGTGGCAGGCGATTACGTAGGTTGGGGGCATATCGTCAGGAACGTTCATTTCAAGGGAGAATAAATCCCGCTGTTCTTGAGTTGGATTTTCTCCCAAAAGACTTTCCCGTGACCATTCGTGTCCGATATCCTGCTGCATAGTAACAACCGGATAAACTGAGATTACAATACTTGGACGGATACTTTCTGTGGGAATGATGCCGAATTTTTCAAGTTCGTTGGTTCTGTTTCCAAATTCTCCGCTCCAGCAGGAAAGATGTCCGCCGGCGGAAAAACCGATGGTTGCGATTCTGTTTTTATCGATGCCAAAATTTCTTGCATTCTGTCTTACGTAAAGAATTGCTTTTTGAACATCTTCCATCATGGCTGGGTAGTGATAACCGTTTCCTGCAACGCGATAATTTAAGATGAAGGTGCAGGTTCCCTGTTCGTTGAACCAGGCTGCGGTGGTTTTTCCTTCTGTGCGGTATCCCAGGTGATGGTAGCTTCCTCCTGCAAGAATTATGACTGCGCTTCCGTTATGATTTTCAGGAATTGTGCAGTACATACTGACATGATATTTTCTCATCGAAGGAACATCGTTCCATATTTCTGTTCTAAAGGTTCTGGCTGTAACTGCTGTATTAAAGATAAACAAAGCGCTTGCAAGTACGCATAATTTTTTTAGAAGTTTCATTTTTAGTTCCTTTAGTTATTTAAGGTGTTCAAAAAATCTTTTGCAGAAAAGTTTTTTACACTGTCGAGGGATATTTCCTTTGAATCGGGATACAACTTTTTGCTGCTGATAACTGTACAGAAGGCAAGGGCGTTATTGTCATCTGTTACAAGGGATGCATAGTCGTCTGTAATTTCTTCGTCTGCGTAGATTAAAAGAATCTGTTCTTCATCGCCGCATAAAACGCTTGCGCATGCAGTTTCAAGTCCTTCATAAAAATTCTGATTGTCAGGAAAAAGAACAGAATATCCGCTTTTTAGCTTCATTGCGAGGGAAGATTGTCCTACAGGAGTGTTAAAAACAGCGAGGGAGAAGGTAGCCGGAAGAATTTCCTGGTCATCAAAAAGCTGCTGAACAATCTGGTACTGGCGGTTGATTTCGCCTCTGTTGGAGATTAAAAACTGTTTAATATCTC
>JAFNQK010000156.1 GCA_017386165.1 Treponema sp. | reverse complement strand
TAGATGATGAATATTCTTGTTACCAATGATGACGGATACCAAGCGGATGGCTTAAAAGTTCTTGTAAAGGAATTATCTAAACAACATACAGTATATGTAATTGCTCCAGATGGAAATCGTTCTGGGGCAAGTCATTCTATTACAATGTACAGAGATCATATCATTAAAAAGATAGAAGAAAATGTATGGTCTTATACAGGAAATCCTGTTGACTGCGTAATTGTAGGTCTAAAGAGTAATTTACTTTCTGAACCGATTGATTTAATTGTATCTGGAATTAATCATGGGGCTAATATGGGAACGGATATTATATATTCGGGAACCGCTTCTGCTGCTCGTGAAGGAGCTCTTCATAATATTCCTTCTATTGCAGTAAGCCTGGATAAAGATAATGCTGTTAGTAAAGATTTTGAACTTTTAAGTCAAAACGTTGTGGCAAATATTGATACCTTTATAGAACTTACTAAAAAAACAAAGAATCGTTGCTTTATAAATGTTAATGCTCCTTCATGTCCTACATACAAGGGGATAAAAATTGCGTCATATTTAAATTGCCGTGGGTATAGTGATTTTATTCAGATAGAAAAACATGGCGAAGATATGAAGGCTGTTTTTATGCCAGGAGATTTAACTTCTAGTACCGAACTTGATTCTGATTATATGTTGACTCAACAAGGATATATAAGCGTTGCGCTTGTAAATGCCGATCCTAGTGCAATTCAACTAGTGGACGGGGATACGGTTTTCATTGTAAAATAAATAGATTTCTTTAGGCGGGTGGGATATGCCGGAAACAAAAATTTTATCAAATGGTATTGATTTTTATAATCGCGGAAAATATTCGGATGCGCTGGCATTCTTTTTAGGAATATCCGGAGAAGCTGGAACTGATTCTTCTGAAATTGCCTATTACCTTGGTTTATGTTATGCCAAATTGAATCGTTATGAAGATGCCCTCTTGTATCTTGAACAGGTTGTAACCAGCGGAACCCATCTTGAAAGAGTTCAGCAGTGCAGGTTTTTGCTTGCCGTAATTTATTCTCTTTCTGGACGTAAGAGACTTGCTAATTTTGAACTTGGAAAATTACTTGAAAGCGGATATAAACCTGCTTCTGTTTATGCTTCTATGGCATTTATCGCCTGGGAACAGAAAGATGTTGAAAAGTGTCTCGAATACTACAATAAGTCTCTTGAAATCGATTCAAATAATGTAACTGCCTTAAACGGTCTGGGCTATGTTCTTGCAAGTCAGGATAAAGATTTGACCAAGGCTTTGAGCTGCTGTAAACGGGCAGTTGAAGAAAGTCCTAATTCTGCTGCCTGTCTTGATTCTCTTGGCTGGGTTTATTACAAGCTTGGTCTCTATAATGATGCAAAAAAATATCTTGAAATGGCAGAACAGCTGGACAAAGATAATGAAGAAATTGCAAATCATATTAAATGTGTTGTTCTGGACGGTGAAAAACGATGAAAAATAAATTTATTTTTGTAGGATTATGTTTTTCTCTTGTTTTTGCAAATATTTATTCACAGACCCAGTCTGCGGGGCTTTATAAAAACGGTGAAATGCGTTCTGCAGAAGAAGGTTTTGCTGCAGAGGAATTCCGTCGCGGTGTACAGGCTTATTACAGAGGCTCTTTTAACGATGCTGTGCTTCAGTTTGAGAGGGCTTTGTCTTTTATGCCTGAAGATTCTCTTATTCTCGACTGGCTTGGAAAGTCCTATTACCGTTCCGGTCTGGAAGGCACTGCTATTCAAAACTGGTCCAGAGCAGGGGATGCGGGATATGGCGGACTTTTATTACAGAACAGAATTGAAATTGTCCGTGAACGAAGAGTAATCGACGATACGATTGAAGGCCAGATGCGTTATACAGAAGCCGGAGTATTTCCTGGGAATTTTGAAGGAAATTTAATTTTTAGCGGTCCGATTTCCGTATTGCCAAATAATAATGGAACTACCTGGATTTTATCATATGGAAGCAATGATTTAATCCTTATGGATGTTAACGGCACAGTTATAAACCGAATAACCGGTCCTATTAATGGATTTGATCGTCCTGTTGATATAATTCGTCTCAAAAATGGAAATCTTTTGATTTCTGAAAGTGCCGGCGACCGCCTTGCGTTATTTACAAGTAAAGGAAAGTTTGTAAATTATATCGGTTCTAAGGGGCGTGGTCTTGGTCAGATGGTTGGCCCTCAGTACATTGCCCAGGATTCGAGAGATAACATTTTTGTAAGCGATTACGGTAACAGCCGTATCGACGTTTTTGATAAGGATGGAAATCCTCTGTTCTTTTTTGGAAAACCTCAGAGTGATTTTGAAGGCTTAAAAGGTCCTACAGGAATTGCTGCCATTGATGACTGCATTTATGTTTGCGATGACATAAAAGGCTGTATTTATGAGTTTGACTTAAGCGGAAACTTTAGACGTGCAGTAGTTGAACCAAAAACTTTTAAGCATCCTGAAAGTATGAAGGTCTGGAATAATTATCTTGTGGTTTGTGATTCAAACAAGGTTATTTCGGTTGACAGTCAGACTGGTGCCACATATATGAATGTTTCTACTGGAAATGCCCCAAGCCGTCTTACAAGTGCAGTTCCTGATGTAAATGGTAATGTAATTGTTACTGATGTTAAAACAAATGAAATTTATATCATGGCAAAAATGCAGGAACTGGTAGGTGGACTTTTTGTTCAGATTGAAAAAGTCAATGCTTCCAAATTTCCTGAGGTTATCGTAGATCTTAAAATTGAAAACCGCCATCGTTCTCCTGTAGTGGGATTAAAAGAAAATAATTTTTATCTCACCGAAGATAAGCGTCCTGTAAGCAGATTAAAGTATCTGGGATCTGGCTCTAATAATTCTTACGCCGATATAACTATGATTATCGATAGAAGTACCTATACTGCCCGATATGAAGAACAGGTTAACACTGTGGTTCGGGAAATTGCGGATGCAATGAATGGTTCCGGTACTTTAAGAATTGTAAGCGCAGGAAAAATTCCTAGTCTTGAATATACAGGAAATCCAAAGGGTGCCAAGAATTTTGATTCTTCTGCCTTAAAAACACCTGTAAGTTCAGAAGTAAGTCTTGATTTAGCCTGCCGTCTTGCATGTAATGATTTGATTAACGCAGGCCGTAAACGGGCAATTATTTTTATTACTGCCGGAAAAGTCACTTTAAATGCTTTTGAAAAATACAGCATTGCAGAAACCTGTGCTTACATGAATAACAATAATATTTCCTGCCTGTCGGTGCGTGTAAATCAGTCTGCCAGTGACGAGGAATATACTTATCTTGTAGAAAATACACCTGGTGAAGAATATTATCTTTTCAGACCTGAAGGTTTATCAAAGGTTGTTGAAGATATTCTTGATATTCCAAATGGGGTTTATTCATTCAGCTATACATCTGCAATGAGCACTAATTTTGGACAGAAGTATCTTCCTCTTGAAGTTGAAGTATATCTTTTGAATCGTAGCGGTCGGGATGAAACAGGATATTTTGCACCTTTGCAATAGTTGAGTTGATTAAAACTCAACTTTTCCACCGATTGTCGCAAGAAGCTGTAAAATCGAAGCCTTATTTGTTTTTGAGGTAAATTCTCCGGTAAAGCCTGTGTTTACAGAGATGTATTTATTTATCTGGGCACTGATTGTGTGGTTTATTTTGTAATCCTGATTTAAGGATTCGTCTTTATAAGCAATCGAATAATTTATGCTGTTGCTTCGGTTTAGTTTAATTTTTGAATAGTCGTGTTTTTTATCAAAAAGCTTTATGGCACTTATAATTGGTGAAAAAATTGTGTCTCTTTTAAATAGCAGGGTTCCTGTTGTTTCCCATTCGTAGTCCTTTGAAAGCTCAAAGGTAAAGCCGGTTTTAAGAACTTTTGTTTCACTTACAAAGAAACTTGCCTGCAGGTATGTGTTCAAGTTGAATTCTGTTTGAGACGGATTTTCTTTTGGAATTTTTATTGTACTTGAAAGAGAGCCTGTAAATTCATCTGTTTTATACCAGCTGAATAGTTTTAAACGGCTTGATTTACCAAAAAGATTTATAGGTGAGTTCTGCATTGTGAGCTTTAGCACGTAATTATCGTTTATGGTTTCGGTTCCTTTGATATTTCTGGTTAATATGAGGTTTGTCGTAGAAGGTACAAAAATATCTAAGGCATTCTTGTACTGAGGCCTTTTCCATTTTAGAGAACAACTTGTATTGCTGTATAACTGCGAGGCTGAGGATGTGCTTATATTTTGAAGAATTATATTTTTGGCGGAATCTGAAAACAACTCATAGAAAGGGGCCTGCCAGATATAGTTTTGGAGGGCAAAAGAATTGCCATAGTTATAAAAGTCTCCGGCATAATTCTCATTTTTTAATAACAGTCCGCTTTGACCACTTTCTTTTGAATAACTGAACGAAAGGTCATTTTTATTGATTTTAAATGGAATTGAGAAAAGAATAATTGTTTTATCAAAACTGGCTTTCTGCGCTTGGGAATACTGTTCTTCTATGTTGAATTGAAGTCGGGGCTTTATCTCTGCAACAGGAAGATTAAGTAATATGTAGGATTCAGAAGTGATTTTTCTTGATTGAGAGAAATCATCTCCTAATGAGAAGCTGTCTTTGGTAGATTCTGTCCAGGAAAGAAAATAATTGGAATTAGTAAAATAATCTGTATTCGCTTTTGTGTCCTGAATCTGAGACATATTCAGATTTGAGGAGATTTTTATTTTTGATTTGTGAATGCTGAAATCAGAAACAATTTCATAATTCATCAGCTGGGTGTGATATAAACTTGTATCTTTTGAATTTGTTTTTGTTGAGAGTTTGAGAGGAACTTTTATTCTCTGTAAATCGATACAGGCATAATTTTCTTTTTTTACAGATAATTCCAGGGGCGAGTAGACATATTTGTCATAGAAACTAAAAATTCCAAAAATCGGTTTTGAAATGGAAAAATCGTGGTTGGCATTTGTCAGTATGGTTTTGTAATCTGAATTAAATTCTCCCTGGGCTTTTAAGTTTATGTAAGAGAGAGATAAATTACCTTCTGAAAGTCCGTAAATATTAAAATAATTTTTTTCATCATTAATTTTCCGGTTGTATGACGCCAGGGCTTCTGTTTTTAGATAAGAATCATTCTTTTTAATTTGAATTTTTGCTTTATCCTGTGCGACAAAAATTGAATTGGTTTCTGTCAAAAGAATTTCGTCAATTAAAATTGTTCCCTGTTCCGAAATATTGGAAGTAAAGGGATTTATAGTCGTAAAATCTATCTTGATTCGGGTTGGAATAACAGATGTATTGATTGTTTCAATTTCATATTCCGTTACAGGAATGCTTTCTTTGTTGATAAAAAGTTCATGATTTGAAAGATTAAATTTTACGTGAGAAAAAGAATCCCTTGAAATTCTTGATAGAGCTTCTTTTGTAAAATGGATTTTTATTGCGGTTTTGCCGTCTTGATAAACGGAAGAGGCGGCGGTATCAAGGATCATTGTAAAAATATGAGATTCTGAACTTTGATCTGTTACATTAAAATCCTTAAAATCCCTTAAAGAAAGATAGAATTCAAGATTTTGATAGTCAGAAATATCAAGAGGATTTATATAAGAAATTGCAGAAAGAACAGGTGCTTTTGTACAGAGAGAATTAGAATTTGTCCATTTGATTTTCTGAACATAATTATCTGTGTTATTCAGCTTTTTGTAGTCCGGAAGGGAATTATCCAGAACTTCTGTTGATGTAATATAAAGATCATCTGAGCCTTCTTCTTCAAAAGCAAACATTCCGGTTTTATTAATCTGATGAGGACCAATATAAAGAATATCGTGACAGGTATCCTGAGTAATCTGTTTTTTTACTACGATAAAGCGCACATCGTGATAACCTGTAAGTTTAGCTTTATGTTCCCATCCAAGATTTATGTAAAGTGTCTGCCATGATGTAGAAGAAAAATCAATCTGATTTGTTACATCAAAGGTTACAGGTTCTTCTATGCTTGTGAGTTTTTTTTCTGTATCTGCATTAATACCAAGCTGTATGTAAATACTATAAAGGCCATCCGGAAGTTCTGAACTGAGGCGGATTCCCTGTTCATAACTGTCTGCCTGGGCTAAACTGGTTCCATCTGCCAGAGAAAATTGAATTGAAGCCCAGGTATTTATGTCCTGTGGATTAAAATTAAATTCCAAAGGGATTTTGTATCCAGAAATTATCTCATCTTTTAGGCCTGTTATAGAGCTTTCCGCCTGGTTGCTTCCCTGTAGCGTGAGCCCAATCTCAGGTGCGGGAGAATCTGGAGTGAGATAGGCACAGTATTGATTTAGATAAGTAGTTTTTGAAGTATTCTGGTCAAAGCCTTCTACTCTGTATATTCCTTTTGTGTTTTTATTTTCATAGCCTGCCAATACAGAATTGTATGCCTCTAAAAAGTTATTTTTATATTCTATTTTGGATGAAAGACTTACATGTCCTAAAGAATCTTTTTCATATTCTGCGTATTTTTGATTAATTGAAAGGGGCCATTGTCCCTGAAGTGATACATCTCCGGAGAGGCTTTTTGTAAAGTTGTATTTAAGGGCACT
>JAFNQK010000155.1 GCA_017386165.1 Treponema sp. | reverse complement strand
TGTTTCCATAAAAAATATCATATACTAAAGAAACAATAAGTCCCACAATGAATTTTACCCGGCAGACCTGCAACATAAAAGCACTTGCGGGATAGGGGGAAATTATGTTATACGGACGCCCGCACTGGGGCGCATTGAGATATATAATGAAAAAAAATATTTTTTTTTATTTAATAGCCGCAATCGTTTTTTTTTCTAATGTAGTAAGAATATATCGTGTACAGCATAAGATTCGTGGAGAATGGATTTAAATTGTGGTATAATTATGTAAACGTAAATTCAATTTTCGGATACAATATAATTATTGCAGTGATTGACAGCAAAGTTATTAAAGGAATGAAAAATGATTGAAACAAAAATTATTGCTAAAGACAGCACTTATCAGAAATTTGAAGTTCTTAAATCAAACAGAAACAAGCGGTACAAATATAATGAATTTTGGTAGAGGGTGTGCGCAGCTTAAAAGAAGCTGTTACTAATAAATGGAACATCAAATCTTTTATTTATGATAAGAATAATCTTTCCGATTGGGCGCGCAATACAATTAATAGCGTAAATACAAAGGAAAAATTTATCCTTACTCCGGAACTTATGAAGGATTTAAGCGGAAAGGAAGATACTTCTGAATTGATGGCTATAATTGAAATGAGAGAAGATAAGCTGGAAAATGTAACTCTTTCAAAAGTACCTTTTATTTTACTTTTTGATCGCCCGTCAAACAAAGGAAACCTCGGTACAATAATCCGTTCTTGTGATTCTCTTGGTGCGGATATGCTGATTATAACCGGACACGCAGTTGATCTTTACGATCCAGATGTTGTTATTTCAGCAATGGGTTCATTTTTTAATATGCCGGTAATCCGTATTGAGGATAATAATGATTTGTATGCTTATGTGGAAAAACTGCGGAAACAATATCCGGATTTTCTTGTTGCTGGATCAACTGCACATAAAGAAAAATCCATTGAAGAAATAGATTTTACACGTCCGCTTATTTTGATGAGTGGAAATGAAACGATGGGCTTAAATAAAGCGTTCAAAGAATATTGTGATGTCTTGTGTACAATTCCGATGGACGAAAAATCGTATGCAACTTCTTTTAATGTCGGCTGTGCTGCTTCAATTATGATGTACGAGGTTACGAGGCAGAGAAGAATGTGGAAAAATCCTGAGATTGAATAAGCCTGTTCTGCTATTCTTTTGTATCCGAAAATTGAATTTACGTTTACCAGAAAAATATTTAGGCTGTGAGTATAATCACAGTTTTTATCCGGATAATAAAAAGTTTTACTGCTCTCAGTACATTGCTGAAATTCTTCCTATATTTGATATTGTGCCTATGAAGTTTGGAGATGGAGAAAAAGAAATCTCGGATTATTGGCAAAAGTATTATGATGATTTAGGTGTTCCTATTCCGCTAGACATTTTGGGAACAAATCCGAGCCAGCTGTCTAAGTGTAAGAAAATTAAACTGATTGGTAAATTATAATAGATTTTCTTCGAAAGGTTACTTTAATTGTTATTATCATAGATTTGTGGCTTGCCTAAAAAGTATCCCTGCATAAGTTTTATTGGATAATTTTTCAGATAGTCATATTCTTCTTGAGTCTCAACGCCTTCTGCCAGAATTATGATATTTTTTTTCTGCAGGTAAGTACAAATATCAACGAGTGCTTTCTGATTTGTAACATTTGTATGAATGTTTGAAATAAGCTGACGGTCAATTTTTACGATATCGGGATTGTAAAAATCTATACATTCCTCGTCGATGTTTTTTCCTGTACCGTAATCATCAATTGCTATAAATTGACCTGTCTGGGAGCTTTTGAATTGTGCTGTTTTTTTGTTGTGAGCATGACTGTCAAACTCTGTATATTCAAGCATCTCTACTACAAGTCGTTTCTTTAATCTGTGCTGTACAAGCTGATGAACTTTCTCCAGCATTTCATCTGAAATAAAAGCAGAAGGAAACGAATTTAAAAAAAGTTTTCCAGGAAGATTATTCTCTAAAAAATGTTTTGCTCCATAATAGGTAGTAAACTCTTCTATTTCATTTAAACGATTGTGACGTGCAAATTCCGCTATGACTTCCATTGGTGTATAAGGGGCCGGTCGCATAAGTGCTTCATAGCCGTAAATAGTATTTGTCTCAATTTCAAAAATTGGCTGATATGCGAAATTAATTTTTTCTGGTTTTGACATTAAGTCAAAAATTGAAATATTTTCTTTGCACATTAATATAATTATAGCATGATATTTTAATTTTGTAAACTTAAAGTTTTCTGACTGCTCAAAGGGCAGCGGCTTCAAAATTGTCGGGTAGGGCAAACTTTTCTTTGAGGTCTTATATTCCTATACAGCACTGCGCATGTTCTTTTGAAACATGTAAATATTAAAAATATACGTAAACGTAAATTCAATGTAACCGTCAATTCTCATGTATTTTCCAAAAATAAATGAGAATTGACGGTTACAAAGCAGAAAAGGATTTTAATAAGTCAATAAATTCAGAATATCCTGATGCAAGAGTTTTTATTGCTTTGGGGATATATAAATACGAAAATGGAGAAAATGAAAAAGCATTAGAATTATTAAAAAAAGGAATAGAAATGGATTCTACGCTGAAAGAATATCTTCCACAATCAATGAAAGATATAATAAAATAATCGTATAACAAAGGTTCGTAGCCGACAGCGGGTCAAGCCCGCTGCGGTACAACCAATTGATATGGTGAGCCAAAAGTCAATATGTAAAAAAACAGAAAAGGAACAGTGTCCGGGCTTGTCCGGTAGTGACCACTATGATATTCGTGCATAGGCTGCAAGCCCGCTCCAGGTCAATGATCCGCCGTAGAACCCTTTTG
>JAFNQK010000154.1 GCA_017386165.1 Treponema sp. | reverse complement strand
TTATAAAAAGAGTTTCCCTAAACATTGGGAAGATGAAAAGTATAAGTGGCAGGCAGTAAAATCTTTTCAAGCTAATTTTGATATAGAGGCTAATAATTTTGCTGAAATGTTCAAAAGAGCGGTGAAGAAAGCTGATAATTTACTTGGTTCTGTAGGTTCTTATCCAGCTGGACAAATTCAAGATTTTGCGAAGGAATTTCCTGATGAAACTAGGAGCATGTTTAAATCTCTTTATGATGAAAATCTTGATTTAGAAAAACGTCTTGAAGATTTTAAAAAAGCTTCTGTGGAATTAATTGAACGACATAATAGTACTCTAACGAAGGATAATAATAAATATTGGAAGTCAAGTTATCAGAACGAAAACTCAATCAGCACATATCTATGGCTAAAATACCCAGATAATTATTACATCTATAAATTTGGTGAAATTGTAAAGGTTGAACGATTTCTATATGAAAAACCTACTATAAAAAAAGGCGAGGGGATAAAGAATTTTATCCGTGGAAAAGAAGTTTATGATGAACTTTGCGAGTTCTTGGAAAAAGATGATGAAATTAAGAACCTGCTAAAGGATTCTCTTACGGACGACTGTTACGCTGATCCGAAATTAAGAACTCTAGCTATAGATGTGGGATTTCAATTTAGCAGATATTATGATGATGAACAATCTACGGCAATCGTTAATAATGATTCCGTGCATTATTGGCTGTATGCTCCAGGTGAAAAGGCAAATAAATGGGAAGAATTTTACCAAAAAGGAATAATGGCAATTGGCTGGAATGAATTGGGAGATTTAAAAGATTTTATTTCTCGTGATGAAATGAAAGAAAGTATGAAATCATTTTATGGGGACGATAAATCTTATACAAATGATTCATTAGCTACATGGCAATTTGCGCATGAAATAAAGCAAGGCGACATTATTTTTGTAAAGAAAGGAATGTCAAAGGTTCTTGGACGAGGTGTGGTAGATTCTGACTACTATTTTGATTCTAATGAAAAAGAATATCCGCATATTAGAAAAGTGAAATGGACTCACCATGAAGAACACGAACATCCTGGTCAAGCTGTTATGAAAACGCTTACCGATATTACGGATTATACAGAGTATGTTAGTAAATTAAACTCTTTATTCGACGTTGAGGATGAACCAGCCGAAATAAAAAGTGATTATGAACCTTATGATGAAGATTCATTTTTCTCCGAAGTTTTCATTTCTCCCGAAAAATATGAAACAATCATAAATCTTTTGGAGCGAAAGAAGAATATCATTTTGCAAGGTGCACCGGGTGTAGGAAAATCTTATGCTGCAAAACGACTCGCATACTCTATAATTGGCGAAAAAAACACTGAACAGGTAAAACTTATTCAATTCCATCAAAGTTATGGCTATGAAGATTTTATCGAAGGATTTAGACCAAGTACAGAAGAAGGAAAGAATTTTGAATTGGTAAAAGGTTCATTTAGAAAATTCTGCGAAACTGCACAAAATGATACGGTTGATAAAAAGTATTTTTTTATTATTGATGAAATAAATCGTGGTAATTTAAGTAAAATCTTGGGCGAGCTTATGCTTTTAATTGAATGTGATAAAAGAGGCAAAGAGAATAAAATTCAGCTACAATATTCAAAAGATTATTTTTATGTTCCTGAAAATGTTTACATAATCGGAATGATGAATACCGCAGACAGAAGTCTTGCGATGATAGATTATGCTTTGCGCCGCCGTTTTGCATTTGTGGAATTTGAACCTGCTTTTGAAAATGAAGGTTTTAAACAACTGCAAAAAGAAATATCAAGCGAAAAGTATAATCGCTTAATTGACTGTGTCAAAGAATTGAATGAAACAATTGTTTCCGACGTTTCTCTTGGAAAAGGATTCAGAATCGGTCACAGTTATTTTATTCCGAAAAATACTTCAGATGTGGATGACGCATGGCTTTCTGATGTGGTTCATTATGAACTTATTCCATTGCTTGAGGAATATTGGTTTGACGAGACAAATAGATTTTCTGAATGGAAAAGAAAACTTGAGGATGCAATTCGATGAATAATTCTATCCAAATAAAAAATGTGTATTATATGCTTTCTTATGCGTATCAAGTGCTAAATCAGAATGGGTATAAACACATTGAAACGGAATCATTTGAAAATACAGCAGATATGTTCTCGGCTATAATTCAGAAGGGCGTGGAAATACAACTGAAAAAATATTTGAACCGTGAATATGTCTCGGATAACTCGGAACTTTCAACTTTACGCGGAAAAATAGAAATCAATGATTCCATAAATCAAATGTCATTTCTCAAAAAGAAACTTGTTTGTTCTTATGATGAATTTTCTATTGATTCATACATGAATAGAATTTTGAAGTCTGTCATGCTTCTGCTGTTGAAAGCTGATATTCCATCGGAGCGAAAACAAGGCCTGAAAACTCTTTTAGTTTATTTCCAAAATGTGAGAACTCTTGATTTGCATCATGTAAACTGGAAAATCAGATACAATCAAAATACCCAATCCTATCGAATGCTTATGGGCGTTTGCTATCTTTTGGTTCAAGGACTCTTGCAGACTCAGAAAAATGGTTTGCAAAAGTTGATGGATTTTCTGGATGAGCAAAGAATGAGTCGTTTATATGAGAAGTTTGTTTTGGAATATTATAGGAAACATTTCAAAGAACTTAATGCTACACCGGCTTTTGTTGACTGGGCTACTGAAGAAGAATCACAATATCTTCCCACAATGAAAACTGATATTACTCTAACTGGTAAAAACAAAATCCTGATTATAGATACAAAGTTTTACAGGCATTCGATGCAGTTCCAGTTTGACAAATATTCCTATCACAGTGGAAATATGTATCAGATTCTATCTTATGTTAAAAATAAAGAAGTAGAAATGAAAAAGAAAACCACTGTTGATTGGGAAGTTTCTGGAATGCTACTTTATGCGAAAACAGATGAAAGCGTAACCCCAAATCAAAGTCTAAAGATTCTGGGAAATAATTTCACCGTCCGAACTTTGGATTTAAATATGGAATTCAGTCAAATAAAAAATGACTTGGATAAAATTGTTGCTGATAGTTTCAAATAAAAGTTTTATGTTGCAT
>JAFNQK010000153.1 GCA_017386165.1 Treponema sp. | reverse complement strand
GAATTAACACAAAACGCACAGATTGGTTCTACTATTCAGGCAGAAGTAAACGGCAAAATCGACCAGATTTCAGTTTTAAGCAATACTCTACAGGAAGCTAATATTGCAATTGCCGCAATTGCAGAACAAACAAACCTTCTTGCAATGAACGCCGCAATCGAAGCCGCTCACGCTGGAGACGCAGGAAAAGGATTTGCCGTTGTAGCAGACGAAATCCGAAAACTTTCAGAAACATCTACTCAACAGTCAAAAACTATCGGTGACCAGTTAACCAACATCCAGAACTCCATCCAGGATGTAGTTGGTGCTTCTCAGCAATCTAGCGAAGCATTTAATGTTGTATCTAATAAAATCAAAGATACTGACGAAATCGTAAGACAAATAAAAGCTGCAATGGAAGAACAAAACGAAGGTTCAAAACAAATCATCGCTGCCTTAAATTCCATGAATAACAGTACAATGCAGGTTCGTAACGCCGGCCAGGAAATGTCAGAAGGTAATAAGGCAATTCTTTCTGAAGTAAAAGCTTTACAGGATGCAACAGGAATTATGCAGGAGAGCATGAGCGAAATGCATATCGGTGCAACAAAAATTAATGAAACAGGAGAAGCTCTTAGACAAATTTCCAACCAGGTTGACAATTCGATTGTTCAAATAGGAACTGAAATTGATCAATTCAAGGTATAACTAACAGAGTCTTATGATGGAAAAAAATCCATTATATGAAGTATACTTGAAATAGGCTTCATTTTTGCTTACAAAGCTGGATGGAAAGTCAGTACTCTGGCAACTGTTTCAAACACGCTTCTTGCAGTCATTCTGATTTTTGTAGGACTTATCGGCTATCACGAACAAGTCAACTGGAGCAAGGTTTTGGGAGTTGCAATCTGCCTTGTAGGGCTGTATTTTATTAATAGAAAATAGAAGTGTCATTATGTTCAGACCAATGCGAAGATTCAAGCAGCAGATTGCTGATAGCGAATGCAAAGAGATTTTGAAAAATGAAAAACGCGGAGTTTTGTCCCTCCTCGGCGATGACGGCTACCCCTACGGACTTCCACTCTCACACTTTTACAGCGAAGAAGACAACAAGATTTATTTTCACGGCGCAAAAGAAGGCCACAAAATCGATGCCATCAAAAATTATGATAAGGCAAGCTTCTGCGTTTATGACCAGGGCTACCGCAAGGAAGGTGAATGAGTCGTAAAATAAAACCTACGCTTTCTTCTGTTCCTGGATTATTTCTTCAACTACTTCAACTGCTGCCGCAACCATTTTTGGGCAGAAGTCAGTGAAGAGTTTATTATCAATGCAAAATTGATGCCCCTCTTCTGACGTAATATCGCAACCTAATAAATCATTACAGATATAAGAGCCGCATTTTTCTTTGAAGCGGTCCATCATTAAATCATTCACTTTGTTTGAGACCTGGCGGCCTTCTGTGTCACCGGCAGATTTCTGGCCATACAATAATCCTAATACCATCAGGGCACCTGTCACAGCTCCACACACCTGCCCCTTTCGCATACCGCCGCCAAAGCAGCTTCCAAGCATAAGGGCTTCTTCTTCTGT
>JAFNQK010000152.1 GCA_017386165.1 Treponema sp. | reverse complement strand
GATGTCTTTTTCTTTTGAAAAATCTGTAGTCTTAAAAAACTCCGGGAAAATCTGTTTATCGGCGCAGTCGGAAAGGTCAAGCCATTCCAGGACTTCACCATCAGGGCCGCCGGTGGTTGGATGGCCACTTTCAAGAGAGAAAAGGCGTTCATCAGGTTTTACAAGGAAGAAAAGGGAAATCTCGTGATATAAAGTTCCCTCTGCATCCCTAAAAAAGTTTTCGTGGATAGCGGCAAGTCGTTCAAGTTCAAGCTTCAGGCCTGTTTCTTCCTTCAGTTCGCGAAGGCAGGCTTCTTCTGCAGTCTCGCCAAATCGCACCCGGCCGCCCACGGAATACCACATATCGCCCCGAGTTTCACCGGGATTTCGGGCCATCAGAATCCTGTTTCCGTTTCGGATAATTGCTCCAACGCGGTAGTTGAATTTTCCTTCCTCAGTTTTGAATGTACAGTCCATCAGTCAGTTCCTTCCTGCATTTCGTATAAAAATTCCTTGCGCTCTTCTGTCGGAGCTATTTTGTTGTAACGGCCGCCCGTGCAGGAAACGCGTTTCATGCCCAGTTTTTCCATGGTTTTCCAGGAAGCAATGTTCTCACTGTCGCAATGGGCGATAAACTTTTTGACGGAAAGATTCCTCACTGCCCAGGCCATAAGTGCCTTTGCCGCTTCCACCGCGTATCCATTTCCCTGTGCAGTTTTAGAAAGGCACCAGCCAAGTTCGCCGTTTGTCCTGGATTTGTCCAGATGCACGCTGACTCCCCCGATGTGCTTTCCGTCCTTAAGAATAGCAAATTCAAAGAAAGCGGGCTTCTCTTTTTTCCATTCTTTTTCCGCGGCTTCAAGAAATTCTTGTGTCGCCTCCTCCGAGTCATTCGGAAGGTGAAGCATAAAGCGCATGTTCTCCCTGTCACCTGCGTATGCATGGGTCGTTTTTAGAAAGGCCATGCTCTGAGGGATAAGCTCAAGGCGAGGAGTTTTTATATGAGGGGCGGGATTTGTTGCAGATTTGTGATTCTTGATTGAGGCTACCATGAAATTATATCCAGATTTCCCAGATTTTTTGTGCCATACCGGCGGTGGCTTCAACTTTTCCACCGTTTTTATTGCGGCAGACCGGCTGCTTCAATAATTTTGCCTGATTTTCAAAAAGCTTATCTTCTTTTTCGCTGTCGTCAAGGTAGGCAATGCTTGAATAGTCTTTTGAGGATTTGTCTATGAGAACTTCAAGGGCTGCGTCCCGGCCACCTTCTGTGCGGGAAAGTGCTGTTACAACAGAATCAAACTCGCCCCGGGACATTTCCTTTTCTTTTAAGTCGATAAATTGAAAGTCAATGCGGCGCTCCTTAAAAAAACGCTGAGCGGCTTTGCAGTCGAAAGATTTGTTTGTTCCGAAAATTTGAATCATAATTACCTCTATTTATTAAACTGATACTCCAGAATCTCACAGTTTTTGATTCCAAAGTTGCCGTAATCTTCGTTGGTCATGTCAAAAAAGTAGGAGTTCACCGCCCGGGCAATTCCGTTGTGAGCCACAAGAAGATAGGTTTTACCGTCTTTGGAAAGATCGTCAAGAAGGTTATAGATCCGCTGGCAGAGCCGGAGCATGGACTCCCCGCCCTGGTAAGACTGAACAAAATTCCGCTTGTCCATCTTAAAAACTTCTCCGTTACGGGGAGTCCCCTCGTACTTTCCGAAGTTCTGCTCTTTAAGGCGCTCTTCCACACGGAGAGTAAGCTCTGTCATATCTGCAATGTGCTTTGCCGTATCATAGGCACGGGAAAGAGGAGAAGATAAAATCTCGTCGATGGCAATTTCGCCATTTTCAAGCTTCTGCTTTATGAGGCGACCGGTTTCTTCCGCCTGAGCATGGCCTTTTTGAGTAAGACCGATATCCGTTGCACCGCAGATTTTGTTTTCAACGTTCCAGACTGTTTCGCCATGCCTGCAAAAATAGATTTTTTTATTGTTCATTTTATTCTCCCTGGGGAACGCCCTC
>JAFNQK010000151.1 GCA_017386165.1 Treponema sp. | reverse complement strand
TATTCTGCTTCTATTTCAGGGATAATCATGTCCAATTCAGCTGAATATTTTACTGCGTCTATTAAAGAAGTCACATCCAATTTTTTTAGCATTGTTTCAAATTGAACATCATCTTCTACGGAAGCCGCCAGCAAACATCTTTCATCTAATACTCTTTTATACTCCATTATTTTCTCATCCTATTATCAAAACTCTATATCATCAAATTCACCATCAGTTTTTTCAGCCTCGCAATGGCGCTCATGTTCCTTATCTAAAAACATGACACGAATAAGAGGCTCTTTTATGGTCTTGTTGCAGCCAGAAAAAATGTTTGCATTTTCTACACAATAGGGCTTGAGTTTTTCTTCAATAACAGAAACCTGGGCAAGCGCCGCCTCGGCTGTTTTATCAGTTACAAAAAACAAGACATTTGTAAGAGAGTTTTTTCCATAAAGCCTAGAGATATGGGAAATAAATTCTTCAATACTATTGGACTCATAAAAAACAGGGGTGTTTTTGCGGAACCAGAATTCGCAGTCAAAATCGTCTATCTCAAAACTTTTAAGATTGTTGTATGAGATGTCCTCCAAAAGAGAATTTGTGTTTTCTTCATACTCTTCTCTCCGCCTCTCCTCTTCTATCAGCTCCCTCCGATATTCTTCATCATCCAAACCAAAACAGTACCATTCTTCCGCGCTAAAAGCAGAATCATCAAATTCATAATCATCATCTTCTGTCATAACTAACTCCTAAAATTATCAGATTGATTATATATGAATGAACTACAGAAAAACATCGCCATCCGCGCACTGCACGCTCCTTGCATGAACATGCTCGTGCCAGAAATCCTTTTTCCTAATTGATTCCCACTGTGCCTTCGTTCCTTCAAACTCCAGCGACAAAAGCGAGCTGCAATACGCGAACGCAAGGCTGCCGATTTTTGTAACGCAGCCACAACTCTTTCGCCGAAGCCACAGCAGCCAGCCAACACATCGGCCATATCATAGTTATATCCACGCTTCACAAGGCGCAGAACCCATTTCTTTCCCCCCCGCTTTTCTGATTCGGATACACTCGCAGATTTCTTCAGGAGTCCATTTTTTTTCCATTTGTTGTACCTCACTAAAAAATATATTTCATTCACAAACTTCTTGAAGTGTTAAACATTCAAGGAGTGAATCATCTAGTTTTTTTCAGAATCGAATTCAACTTTGTAGTTTCCCCAGAAGGTAAGGAAGCTTAATTGTCTGCCGTTGCAGCTTCACGACGTTCTTCAAATATAGAACAAAGCCCATCAATTTTATTTATGAAGCGTTCATAAACCGGCTGGCTTTCAACAATACCTACATAGCTTACAAGCTTTTCGGCCAAGATACGAGGATTGTCACCATTTTGTACAGTCAAAGCACCATACAAAATCATGTCGAATATAAGCGAATCAAAAGGTATTTCGCTGCTGTAGTACGAATAGTTTTCCATTATGATCTTTACATCAGAAGGATCAAAGCCGTCCATTGTAAGTTGTAAAGCCTTTTTAAAAAACAGCGCATATTTAGGGCATAGCTTTAGCTCGGCAATTTCTTCCAAATGCTCCTCCACAGCCAAAAGCCCTTCATATCTGGCAATAATAGAAAACTCAATAATTTTTTCTGCAATCGCCATAAAATTTGACTTGTTTTCCTCAGTAAAATCAGCATAACGAATAACATCGCTCATTTGAAGTACCTCCATAGTTCCATATTACCATACATTAAGTCAGATAAAAAGAGCCGTACGGCCCGTTTTTTTTACCAGTCCTGTTCATAAAAATCGGCAAGCGCGCGGAATGTATTTGCAACGGCTTTTTTGTTCAGAGTGCCGTCTTTTACAAATCCTATGCCGGCAATTGTTCCGTCAAAAACTCTGTGCCTAGCCTCAGATTCCTCGCCTTCAATTCCGTCATCCTCATCGCCTTCAATTTGCTTTCCGCTGTACGCACTCAAAATAAGCCGAATCTGCTTCATCGAAAGTTCATTGAAATTTTCGAGCGAAGCCATAATAGGCCTAAGGTTTATGTCTTGTGCACATTGCTGAACGCTTCTTTCAAACGCGCCTGCAAGCCAGGTCTGCAACGCTTCTCCGTCCGCAATATTTTCGTCATTGTCTTCGGAAAATTCATCGCCCATCATCATCTGGATACGCGAGACAACACTAAGATGCGAATGGGTGTAGGCTTCCCTAAGGGCATCCTTGTCTACAGTCTTGTTCGAGCAACCCTCTGCATACCATTTCTCAAACTCATCAAACGCATCTTTCATAATCATTGCCAATTCTTTCGGACACATAAAAACCTCCTGTTTGCTTTAAGATTTGGTGATTTTATCCTACGGGCGTTAAGAAAGGATTTCAAGACTCTTTTACCACCTTTCCCAATCTTCCTTATCATTACCAAGTTCTGCATTACCGTCCGTGCAGACAACTTCGCTGACAGGACTTTCTTCTGCAAAATCATGAATTCTTATTACTTTCCGCCATTCTTCCACAGTGCCTGTAAAGTGGATTTTTTTGAGTTTTTCGCACTGCCGGAAAGCAAGCCCTTCTATTTTTTTTATGGAAGAAGGAATTGTTATGGATTCGAGGCTTTTACAGCGAATGAATGCGGCGCTGCAAATTTTTTCAACCTTTTCCGGAAGCAAAACAGACTTTAAGCTATCACAACCGTCAAAGAGATTTTCCGTTACAATCTTTATGTTAGGGGGAAAAATTACACTTTCTATATACGCGCATACCGAAAATGCATTTTCACAGAAGGATTCAACGTTCTGTGAAATTACAATTTCAGTTTTTCCTTTGTTCCAACCGCATGGACAGCGGATAAGTATCTTTTTGTCTTTACTGTAGAGTATTCCGTCCTCTGCTGAAAAGTTTTGATTTTCTTCTGCTACTGTAAATCCTAAGTATAATGAACAGCATTCAAAGGCATCCTTTTTTATTGATGTAACGCTTGCGGGAATAAAGGCCCCTGCAAGACTCAAACATCTCTGAAATGAGCAGTAACCTATTTCTACAAGTCCTTCATTAAGTTCAAGTGTTTCCAGATTCTGGCAGTTATAGAAAGCATAGCCACCTATTAACTTTAAATTTTTGGGACAGCAAAAAGATTCCAACGCACTGCACTGCTCAAAAGTGTGTTGTGCAATTTCCGTAAGGGCTTCTGGCAGCTTAATTTCTTTTAGGGAACAACAGTTCCTAAAAGCATAGACGCCTATTTCTTGTACGCTTTCAGGAATTTTTACGGACTCAAGTTTTTCACAGCCTTCAAATGCCCTGTCCGCAATTTTGCAGACGTCATCTGGAATTTCAACATTCACAGCATACTTTGCACAGGAAAGCAGTTCTCCGTCTTTTATGCATAAAGCACAGTCAGCATTACCGTCGGAACACTTTACAAAAGGCACATTAATGCCAAAGTTCCACAGCAGGTCTTTATCTATTGATTCCCACTCATCAACACTTCCTTCGTAGCAGAGTTCTTTTAATGATGGCAGTTCAAAAGCAAAGGCACCTATGTTATAAACTTCATTGCTAATTGTAATTTTTTCCAATTGCTTGCAGCCGGCAAACGCCACACTTGCTATTGTAGTATATCCAAAAGGAATTTTAAATTCTTTAGTATCCCTAGGAACATGCATTAAAGTTCCGCCCAGGTCCAAAATCATGTCGATTAGGTTGCCAATCATGGCAAATTCCACCGTCCGCTCAGCAATTTTTCCTTCGCCTTCTTTTATGATTTCCCTAGTGCCAAGCCTGTCAACCGGATGTTCAAGCTCATAAAAGCCAGCCCCACCGTAAT
>JAFNQK010000150.1 GCA_017386165.1 Treponema sp. | reverse complement strand
TTCGGATCTACGGAATTGTGATTCGGCAAAAGCTGAACCAGTAATAATAGAATAAAAAGTGCATTTACGACGCGAAGAAATCTGTCCTTCCAGTCAAGCTGATTTTCGATTTTTTGAAAACTCATAATACAACCTCTTCGTTTCCGATTTTTTCTGCCACATCTCTATAGAAGAGAGATACCAGCTCGTTTCTCAAATTGCTGTAGGCAGGATTCTTAAAAAGTTCTTCCCTCACTCTGGGGCGCACAAAAGGCACCGAAATCTCTTTAAAAACGTGTCCCGGATTAGAAGCCATCATGACGATTCTGTCGGAAAGGAAAATTGCCTCATCTATATCGTGGGTTACAAAAACTACAGTTTTCTTCTTTCCATCAACAGAACCTTTCCCATCTGCGTCTCCTTCCCAGAGCCTCAAAAGTTCCTCCTGAAGTGCGATTCTGTTTTTCGGGTCGATGGCGCCGAAGGGTTCGTCCATCAGAAGAATGTCCGTGTCCATTGCAAGAGCTCTGGCAATTGCAACCCGCTGCTGCTGACCGCCTGAAAGCTGGCAGGGATATTTTTCCGCAAAATCCGTAAGATTTACCTTTTCAAGGTATTCGTCCGCAATCCGCTCAAGTTCTTCCTTGGAAAGCTTTTTATTTTTCTGGTGTACGCCAAAAACGATATTGTTCTTAGCAGAAAGCCAGGGAAAAAGGGAATAACTCTGGAAAACGACACCCCGGTCAGTTCCGGTACCCTTCACTTCCTTGTCATTGATGTAAATGTGTCCCTCAGTCTGAGGAAGGATTCCTTCAAGGACGCTTAAAAATGTACTTTTTCCACAGCCAGAGGGTCCAATTATGCTTACAAATTCGCCGTCCTGAATCGTGAAAGAAACATCCTTCAAAGCCTGATAAGATTTATTTTTCTCTTTGTATGTTACCGAAATATTGTCAACGATGATTTTCCCCATTGAATGCCTCCGTTGTTGTGTTAATTATAACCTAGTAGATATATAGGTTATACAAAATTTAGAGGCTTTCTTCTAATATAATTTTATTATTGTGGGTTATAGATTTTTTTGATAAGAAAGACCCGTCAGATTACAAAAAAAGCACCCGAAAACCAATTTTGATTTCCGAGCGCCCTTCCTCAGTCCTTAAAAACTTTTTTCATTATTCTAAGGTCTATTCAAACTTATCAAAGTGAGCCTTCAATTGCTGGTAAACCTTATCCTTCGGATTTTCACTGATAATAGAATCCAAAGCTTCCTTGTAAATCGATGTGTTGTAGTATTTGTCGATGTCGTAGTCTTTTGTGTAACCCAGTTCTACAATTGTATCCTTAAGTTTTTTTGTTCCAAGCTTGTCAGGATCAGGACTTGAAGTGCTGAATCCACCGTATACTTCAGTTTTGATATAGTCTTCGTTGATATCGATGTATTTTTTTACATCCTTGATTGTCTTAGCCTGATTTTCCTGAGTGAACTTGTAAGCCTTAATCAAAGCCCGTTCAAAAGCCTTATAAAGAGCCGGATTCTTTTCCAGAGCTGGAGTATATGCAATCTGACGGCAGCAAGGCTGGTTTTCAAGGGCTGGTTCGTCTGCGCAGTAGTAAACTACGTTGTAGCCCTGACCTTTTGCAAGTGATGTATATGGCGAATAAGCGGAAGCGGCATCGATTGACGAGTTCTGAAGAGCGGCATAAGCGTCCTTCTGGCTGTCAAAATATACGATGTTTACTTCATCAGCGCCTTTTCCAACTTTGATTCCTGCATTTTTAAGAAGGAGAAGAAGCTCAGCATCCTGAACGCTGTTCTTTACACTTGCAACGTTGCGTCCTTTCAGAATCTGAACTCCAAGATTGTCCTTTCCCCCTGTAAACTGCTTTTTAATTACATAGCCGTGTCCATTAGACATTGCACCGCCGAAAATAGTAAGGTTTCGGCCATTGCTCTGGAATGTAATCGAAGGAACAGAACCGATAAATGCGGCGTCCAGCTTTCCTGATTCAAGACCAGCGGCAAGTTCTCCTGCACTTGCAAACTGAAGGAGCGTTGCAGAAAGTCCTTCCTGCTTGAAATAACCTTCTTCCTGAGCAACGAACGCAAGGAGATGCGCTGTTGAGTTTAAGTGACCCAAGGTAAACTTGTTCAATTTTGGTTTTGCACTCAAAGAACACAATGCAAAAACCGAAGCTGCGATGATTCCAATAATTTTTTTCATTGTATAACCTCCGGACGAAATCCTGTGTAATTCCCTTAAAAAACACATTTCCGTCATTTTAATTTAATTTTCAGCGGCAAGTTATGTTACGGTTTTCGTAAGCCGTAATGTTCAACCAACTGATTAACTAGGTTATACTAAAATTATCGTTTTTGTTCCAATACAAGATTTTTATGAATGGTTATAGATTTTTATGATAAGAAAAAAACGGTAACATAAATTGCGCCGATACTGCTTAAATTGAAATTCTTTATTGTTGCACGGTAGTTTGCTTTAATAGTACGGTGATATTCGTCCGTGCTTAAGATTACCTCTGCAAAATAGTAGGAAGCCCCTTCTCCCTGCTCTAAAGAAAGACAGGGATAGTCAGCAAGTTCCGAAACGGAGAGACATTCCATGGATGACCTGCATTCCAATTACTAATTTGCATTTTTATACGCATTTTCTAGTTCTTCTAGGTTTACGCCATCGTTTAGTTTTACGACATCTAGAGGGACCCAACCCTCGCGGCCGTCGACTTTGCGGACATGGAGCCAGTTGGCTTTTTTGCCTAGGAGCCAGAGGTACTCGTGGTCAAAGTTGTAGCCGTCGTTGTCGGAGTCCTCGGATGGCTTTTCGTAGAGAGGAATGTGATTTTTGGTCATGCGGGCTATCGGGCGGTTGTAGAAGTCGTATTGTTTGAGCCAGTCGTTGCTTAGTTTTTTAATCTGGTAGCAGCCTTTGGCTTTGTCGCAGTCGGTAAAGTAGATGTTGCCGTCCGAGTCGATACACTGGCTCATGCTTGCTATTAGTCCCCTTTCTTTGTCTCTAGGTGGGTTCCATGTACCTGGTTCTAATTCGATTACATTTACTTCGTTTTTCCAGGGATCGAGGACGGCGATAAATAATATCATTGGATAGTCAGGATTAAACATAAAATTAATATTATCACGCGGTTTTACTCCCCATGATAATGATAATCCGTTTTTTGTTGTACCTAAAATATAAGACCACTGAATCGTGTTTTTATAATTTTCATATCCTGGGGTTAGGAATGTATTTTCTTTCCATATATTTCTTACATTTGGATAATCATTTTTATACATTGAGAATTCACCAAAATAATAATCTCCAAATTCATCTGTTTCTATTCCTAATTTTTCTTGTAGCCCATCTATCAACATATCCTGAGTTTCATAGTAATCATGATATTTTACTTCTCCATTTGAAAGAAGTTCCCAACAGATAAGATCATATTTTCCTGTTTGGGCAAAAATATAATTTTCTGTATACCATAAACGTCTTGCATATAACTCATTCATAGAATTAATATCGGGATCTGGTATTATATAATCAGGATTATTATAATCAATTTTATTTAAGAATATTTTTCTATTTTTTGTTGTGTTTATAACACATATATCTTCCATAGATTTTTCATAATAAGACATATCATCATTTATTTTTTCGATTGAATTATTTCTTATCAGAAAACCTTTATTATTAGCTTCATTTCTTCCAAAAAAATCTCCGTTATAATTAATCAACCACCTTATACCAGGACCACTATACCCCTTATCATCCGGCCAATTCTCATAATATTGAAAGAAATTATCAAAGGAAATTTCATTTATTATTTCAAATTTATAAGAATATAAAACAGAACTAGTTAAAAAAATAAGAAGTATTGATAAAAATTTATTTTTTTTCATGTTTATTCCTCTTAATATAAAAGTCTTTCTATAACAAAATTTCTTAAATTCTTGTTCCAGTCTAAAAACCATGAGCCAGGCCCATCTAGCTCGTCATAGACTCCATTTGTAGCACGCCTTTTAATTACATTTAAGACTTTATCACCATATATACTTTCGATGACTTTAATACATTCAAGCATATTGTATATATTGGTTGCATTATTTATTCCCCAGCCATCTACATATGCTACGATTCCTATGTGACTACTATCATAGCGGATTATGTCTCCAGGAGTTACTTTTAGGAATTTTTGTCGAACTTCTTCTAGATATTCAGGAGTTGGACTGTTGGATGCTCCAAAATTTGCTTTAAAAAAATCTACACCTTGATTTTGATTATTAAAGAATCCAATATCTACACGATTCAAAATTTGAACACAAGCGCGATTTTCTTCATTGTGAGGAAAATGAATTCTGTATCCTGAATTATCTATTCTTAATTCGGTATCACAGTCTTTGAACTGGTCTACACTAGATGGTAAATCAGTCCAATTTTTATAAGGGTTATCTTTATAGCTTGCTGAGCATACTGCAAATCCAAGACAGTCCACCCCTGCTGAGGATGGATTTTTAAAGTTTATATTATATTCAACTTTTGGAGCATGGAGATGTAGTCCATATCCTGGGAGAAATGGTTTGATTTCTTTACCAGATTCTGTATATGTATCTTTCCAGTAGAACGCCCAGTTATTATTTGGAGCTGTAGTTACAGTCCATTCTGATAATTCTTGTACTGTTACATTGTTACCC
>JAFNQK010000149.1 GCA_017386165.1 Treponema sp. | reverse complement strand
GAGCTTCTCCTTCGTTTCCGATGTAACGTTGTACAAGGTTTACCTGTTCAATAGGAACAAAGATAAATTCTTCGTCGGCATACTCGAGTTTGATATAGTCACGCTCATTTCCCATGGCTTTTACACGTTCAATTCCTTTGAAAAGACCGATTCCGTAATTTACATGAACTACATAATCCCCGGGATTTAAATCTACGAATGTATCGATTACCTGACTTTTTGCCTTGTGAAGAGATTTTGGAACATATTTTTTGCGACCAAAGATTTCATTTTCCTGAATAACTTTAATTTTAATTTCAGGAACTGTAAAACCTTCTGAAATTGATTTTCCGAATACATTTACAGGATTGTGATCTGTTCGTGTGTAGTCTTTAAGAATCTCTTCAATACGTAAAGCCTGGTTTTCATTATCCGCAAAGATGCTGATTGACCAGTCGTCTTTTTGAAGGTTTGTAAGGTCTTCTTTGAGGTAATTAAAGTTTCCAAAATAACTCTGGGAAGGTTCTGCTTCAATATTTATCTGGGTAAGATTTTCTTCTTTATTTGCTTCTTTTAGAATTGTGTGAAATTCAATTCTCTTATTGATTTTTTCCAGAAGTGACTCGAATGTAAAACTAATCTCATTTGGAGGAAGAACCGGCATGTTTTGTCTTGCTTTTTTGTACATTCCCATGTTTTCGCGGTCGGTACTTTCCTGGGCATTTACAAGGCGGTCAAAGTCGTAAAAGAAAACTGTGGAATTGTTATCAAAATAATCGAGAATTGAAAACTGTTTATTCCAGAGTACGGGATAGAACAGTTCTTCTCCTTCGGATTCGCCCTTTTGTTCAAGATTTGAAATAAGAGTTTCACGGAATTTTTTTGCTTCTTCTGTATATGGAAGCTTTGGATCTTCTTGAGTTTTTAATTTTAGTGTGTTAATTAAAGCCTCATTCCAGATTACTTCTTTCATCGGGTAGACTAAGAGTGAATCCTGTTTTTCGATTGTTGTCTGGGTAATTACATCAAAAGTTTTAATTTCTTCAATTTGGTCAAAATCAAAAATGATTCGGCTGGCATTTTCTGCTTCTGGGAGAAAGATATCCAAAACTTCACCCCGGAGACTGAATTCTCCTCGAACCGAAACCTTTGGAACACGCGTATAACCGATTTTTGAAAGTTTTTCAGCAATTTTGACTATATTTAGTTCCTGCCCTTTTGAAATTAAAAAAATCAATTCCTTGATATAAGCGGGATCAGGTAACGGGGTTTGAAAAACTTTTTGTGGAACAATAAAAATTCTCTGTTGTAATTTTAATGACTGTGCGGGATTTATTGATTTAGAAACAATTTTTGCAATGGCACCGGCTCTCTGACCAAAAACAACAGAACCTGGGGATGCTTCTCGGTATGACAAAGTACCCCAGTTTGGAATTACAGTTACATCGAGGTCTTTTGAGATTGTTAAAAGGTCATTTTTAAGATTAAGGGCATCTCTTTCATTTTGAACAACAAGCAAAGTATCCAGTGCCCCCGAAGTAAATTCTATCTGGTCAATTCCTTTAGAATTGTATCCGGATGTTCGATATTGAAGGATATTTGCCCATTTTGCTTTGTTTAATTCAGAAAAATATTCGATAAAATAGGAATTTAAGCAGCCATGTAAACCACTGATTTGAACTGGGAATTTTGTCTGAGAATCTGATATAATTTCTGAGGCTTTCCTAAATTGAGACCAGTTTTTTAAGCTTGCCTTTATAGAATTTGGTGATAATGTATTCATAATTTTTGCCGATAATAAAACAAAGGTGTAATCTATGAAACGAAAATTTCTAACTATTATAACAGTTTTGTGTATTTTTGGACAGATGATTTTTGCTGAAGGAATTAATCTTCATAAGTTTGATGATATGTCTGTTTCTATTAAATATTACGATAGAACAATGTATTATCCTGAAAATGCTGATTCAAATCCGATTTTTGTTCATATTTCAATAAAAAATAATTCTACTCAGACTTTAAGATTCAAACTTGCAGATGACAGAATGTTCAGCTGTGATTTTGATGTATATACAGTAAAGAATACAAAATTAACACAGACAGAAAATATTATTAGAAAAAGAACAACAAATCAAACTGTTTATTTTAGAGAAATCAGCCTCGAAACTGGAGAAGAATATTCTTTTGTAGAAAACTTGAAAGATTACATTGAGATAAAAGACCCTTCTGTTTATTATGTTGCTCTCACCTTTTATCCGGAACTTTATAAATCGAAATATTATTCAGTTATGTCAAACCGTTTGAGCCTTGAAGTATGCCCTTCACCTTCTGCCGCTTCAAGTTCATTGCTCCCTGTAAAGAACGTAACTGCAGAACTTTTAAAACCAGAAGAAATCAGTCCTGATAAGGTTGTTGAACAGACAATCATTGCTCGTCAAAAATCCCTGTGGGATCAGTATTTCCTTTATATGGATGTTGAAGCAATGCTCAAGCGCAGTGCCGCTCAGAAGCGAAAGTTTTCTTCTGTAAGTGCAGATGAAAGAGCTCGCATGATTAAGAATTATAAGGCTGATTTGATGCAGTCTCGTATTGATAACGATATTGTTGCAATTCCAGAAGCATTTGAAATTGAAAAAACAACATATACTAAAACCGAAGGAACTGTAACCGTAACCGAATGGTTCCGTTATCCAAATTTCCGTGAAAAAAAGAGTTATATATACAAGGTAAGACAGAGAGAAGGTATCTGGCAGATTTATGACTATTCAGTTACTAACCTGGGGACAGAATGAAAACTCTTATAATATCTGATGATGACTCTGTAATTCAGAAAATCAATTCTAAAGTACAGAGTCTAGGCTTTGATACAATTATTTACCGCTGGCTATTAAAAGCTCTTGATAATCTAGAAGAGATTAGTCCTGAATATATTATTGTAAGCGTAAAAGATTATCCTCGTCACTGGAAAACTCTTGCTCAATTTGTTCAGATGAATCTTGCCAGAGTGCCTGCAAAGGTTATTCTTTATAGTCCTGAAAAGCTGTCAGTTGATGAAGAAAAAAAATCTTCTGCATTAAACATTTTTGGAACCATTAATTCTATTGATGAAAATGGATTAAATGAATTACAGAGCCTTTTAAAGGTAAACTCTTCTCTAAAAACTGAAATAAAAAAGACAGGCTCTTCTGGCGGACTTTTGTCAAGGATAGAAAATCTCTATGGCTAAAAATTCAAAACAGGCAAAGTTCTTTTGTGAAAACTGCGGCTCAGAAGTTCCTGAAAACTCTAAGGTATGCAAGAACTGCGGAAAATTTTTTAGCGCTGTACGTTGTCCAAATTGTGGCGTCACAGGTCATTCTTCAGATTTTAAGAATGGATGCCCAGAATGCGGTTATGCTGTAAACAAGAAATCTAAAAATATCACCTACTCTGCTGCTGGAAATTCAAAAACAGAGGCTAATGCCAAAGCTCTTGCTGCAATTTTTGGTGGATTAAAATCAAGAAACTCAAAAGCCTATTCTGTAAAAAATGAAAATTCTCTGCCTTTATGGATTTATATTTTTACTGCAACCTTAATGTTTGTTCTTTTATTTGCTGTTTATAGCTGTATACGGGGATAAAAGCTTAAAATCTGATAATACTTTATAAAAAAAAATTACCCGGCACGAGATTTGAACTCGCATGATAAAATCACCTGGACCTGAACCAGGCGCGTCTACCAATTCCGCCAACCGGGCAAATATGTATTTATAATAGTATTTATATTAGAAAAATTCAAGATTTATGGAGCTTTTTATGAAATTAAAAAAAAATTGAGTTTGTGGAATTCTTAAAATCATTTTGGGATGAAAACTTTTCTTATTACACCCTGGCAGAATTTGAAGGCCGTCATTTGACAAAAATGAATCTGTCAAAAAATCAGTCAATCATTAAAAATCATATTGAACCCTGGTTTTCTGAAAACTATCCCCATCTGCTTCTTAGAAAAACTGATGAAAAAAAATTAAAGGAATTTATTACTTCTCTTTACAGCAAAAAATGTCTTTATAAAGATTGCAACCTCAGTACTGGATTTATAAAAAAGATTAAAACATGCATAACTGTTCCGCTCAAATGGGCACAACAAAATAATCTTTATTCTCCTTCTTTAAATATAAATCTCTCCATGCCTTTGATGCGATATAAAGAAGTTGTTCATCGGGGAATTTTGAATGACTCAGAAGAAAAAGTCCTTTTGTCATATCAGTGGAAAAATCAGAAAGCTTACTGGGGATTCAAGATTGCAATAATTTGCGGCCTCAGGCTTGGAGAAATACGGGCTTTAAGATTCTGTGATGTAACAAAAGAGTTTATAAAAGTTAGACGGGCTTATAACGACATAGACAAAATTAAAAGCACCAAAACAGGAACAGTGAGATTTGTCCCCTGTCCTGAAGAATTTTATAATTATTTTGAAAAACAACGTATCAAAATGAATGCTAAATACACAGATTTTATTTTTGGCTGTAAATCAGATGGTACTGTACCTGTTGATGAAAATTATTTTACCCGCAATTTTTATAAGGTGATGAAAGAACTGGGAATTGAACGTGTACGATATAATCCGGAAAACGATAAAATAGAAACAGTATGTTTTCATTCTTTAAGGCATCAGACTGCAACCAGATGGGTTTCTTGTGGAGAAGATGTAAGAATTGTCGCAAAAGCCCTTGGACACAGTACAGCAATGCTTCAGCAAAGATATGCCAATCATTTTGATGAAAAAATGATGAAAAGATTTAGAAATAAACTGATAGAAAAAGGCTCTTTGAATTTACTTTAATCTATCGAGAAAATTTCTGTTTTTCTTGTATAAGGATTAATGAAAGAAAAGCAATAAGCAGTAAATTCAAGCTGATTGCTAAGTTCTGAAAATTTTTCTTCATAATTATATAATTTGTCACCTATAATTGGAAAACCTATCCAAGCCAGGTGACATCTTACCTGATGTCTGTAACCGGAACTTATCGTACAGTCTGCAAAATATTTTGTTCCTATTTTTTTAATACTAATTATAGTTTCGTATTCTGTTTTTTTACCTAGTTTTTTTAGAGCTGCTTTTCCAGAATTTTCTGTAACGGGACGTACTTCTTTTAATCCTGGACCGTAATTTCTAAAGTAGGATTTTACAGTTAGAGAAAAAGTATTATCTAGAATTTTTGATGTTACATCCTGGTCAAGGTGGCAAAATCCATCTAATTTTTCTGTATTTAACGGAGTTTTTTTGCAATGAGCCCGGTATTTTTTTATAAAATGGCCCTTTTTCTGCTCTTCCATCATGTAATCGTAAAAATCTTGTGATAAAGCAATCAATAATAATCCGTCTGTTTCGGTATCAATTCTATGTAATAGACCGTGTTCAACAGGTTTTCGGCCCTGTACATTCAACAATTCCGAATACAGCTTAGACGCCTGATAAAAGGCATTGTTTGTATCTTCAGGAGTTAATGGTGCACTTGGAATTCCTTTTGGTTTGTAAATGACAATAAAAGGTTTGTCCCGAGAAGGCTCTGATATTATTTTAATTTCTTTTTGTTGGAAACCCATGGCCATTCTTCCCTTTTATATTTTGTACGGAGAGTCGCAATTGTGTCTACAAATCTTTTTGGAACAGGTGCTCTGAAAATTCTATATTTTTCCTGAGGACCTGTTTTTAAAATCATCTGCCTTGAGTGCAGCATTAAAGTTGCTTGCGGAAATAAAGGATCTGTTTTACCGTAGATTTTATCACCTAAAATCGGACAGCCTAAATATTTCATGTGAACTCGAATCTGGTGAGTGCGGCCGGTTTTAATTCTTACCCTGATAAGAGAATAAGGCCCGTAACTTGAAATAACATGATAAATTGAGCGGGAAGCTTTTCCTTCCTGGGTGTTTGTTACCGCCTTAAATCGTTGTCTCTGTTTAGGGTCCCGGATAATTTGTGTTCGGACATCCCCTGCGCTTGCCGGAGGTCTTCCGCATACAATGCAGATGTATTCTTTTTGAACATGACGGTCATGAAATTGAGAACAAAGCCATTCTTCGGTATCACGATTTTTTGCTGTTATAATTAATCCTGAGGTATCCTTGTCCAGACGGTGAACAATTCCAGGGCGACGTTTCTGCAAAATCTGGTTTTCGCCCCCTTCTTTTAACTGAGGAACTGCTTCTCTTCCCCAATGATAAAGAAGTGCATTTACAAGGGTTCCGGACCAGTTGCCTGCAGCAGGATGAGTAACCATTCCCTGTTTTTTGTTAACTACGGTAACATTTTCATCTTCGTAAACAATTTGTAAGGGAATATTTTCTGGTTCAATATTGTCGGGTATATTTTCTTCCCAAAAAATGTCGATTACATCTTTAGCTTTTACTTTTGCAGAGAGCTTTGCATTTTTGCCGTTTAATAAAATCTCCTGAGCTGTTGCCTTTAATTTGGAACGGTTCATTCCCTTGGGCTGGAGAGAAATATACTGGTCTAATCTCATTGAATCTGAAAAATCAACAGGAACTGTAAATGTTATTTTGGGCATTAATTATTCCTCTGAAATTTCAATTATGTCTTCTGTTGGTTCAATTGGAACTGGTGGAAAATTATTGTCATCCGGTGGTGGTGGCAGATCAGGTTTTTCCAGTTTTACAGCATCTTTATCTTCTGTAACCGGATTGATGATTATGGTTCCGCTTTGCTGAACAACTTTTTTTGTTTTTTGATTTCGCTTTATTATATGGTAAATAAAATCAGTAAGGCCGATTCCGGCACTGATTCCCAGGGAAGTAAGAATAATTCCAACCTGTTCGTCTGTTGTAAAATTGCTGGTAGTTGATTTTGAGAATGGATTTACAAAATACCCAAAGTCACCGCCGTTTTGAACAACCCGGCCGAATGACCATCCCAGGGAAACTGTAAAAGTAATAAATGGCATTGAACCTAAAGTAATGATTTCTGCCCGTCTCAAATCCTTAAATACCTGTGGAAATTCATCATCTTTATATGGTTCTGCCGTCTCACAGAATAAATTTGCAGATAAGAAAGAAATTATGATTAAAAATGAGAAAAATACTTTGTTCAAATTGCGTAAATTAAATTTTTTCATTTTTTCGAATAATCTCGTTCTCCAAAAATTGCAGTTCCGATTCTTACTTCTGTTGAACCTTCTTCAATTGCAATTCGATAATCTCCGCTCATTCCCATGGAAAGTTCTTCTAGATTTAATTCAGGATATTCTTTGTTAAGCTCTATTTTTAATTGAACTAATTTTTTGAAAGAAGCATGAATTAAATCTGTATTATCTGTGAACGGTGCCATTGTCATAAGACCGCATGGAATAATGTGAGGGGTATTTCCGTCCATTGTATAACGGATTGCTTCTTTTAGTTCATTCTCACTTGTAAAACCGGATTTTGATTTTTCTCCTGTATGAACTTCGTAGAAAATCCTGATGGTTTTATTTAATTGAGAACAGCGTTTTTCGATTTCTTTTATAAGATCAATTCTATCTACTGATTCAATGAAAGAGGCGATTTCGCATGCTTTTTTTACTTTGTTGGTCTGAAGCTGACCGATTATATGTAATTCGATATCCGGGTAATTTTTATAAAGTTCAGAAAATTTTTCATAGGCTTCCTGAACCCGGTTTTCACCGAAATATTTTTGTCCGGCCTTGATTGCTTCTTCAATTTCTTCTTTTGTATGAAATTTACTTACAGCAAGAAGTTTTACAGAATCTTTTGGTCTGTTTGCTTCTGCTTCGAATGAGTTTATATTTTGTTTTATATCTGACAAATTTTCTTTGATGCTTTTCATATTTAATTCATTATATCAGTTACAATATCTGACAACAATAGCATTTTTTCTACCGGAAGGGCTTCTGCTCTTGTCATTGGATCTATTCCTGCTTTTGATAGGACTTCAAGGGTCTTTTCGTTGTTACACAGATAATTAGAAAGGTTGTTTCTGACAGTTTTTCTTCTTGAACTGAAAAGAGCCCTCTGAACCTTTACAAAAGTTTTTGGATTTTTACAGCAAGGAAAATCCGGCTTAATATCCATTACAAAGGCTCGGGAATCTACATTTGGACGAGGCCAGAAGTTTCCTCCGGCAAGATCCATCAGCGGTTTTAGATTATATGCCCACTGACACAAAATTGAAAAACTTGAATAATCTGAGGTATCAGGCTTTGCACAGGCTCTGATTGCAACTTCTTTCTGAACTGTAAAAACAGCTTTTTCAAAGCGTACATTTTCTTCGATTGTGTCTGCAATTAAGGTTGCTGCAATATTATATGGGAGGTTTCCAAAAAATCTGTCCGGCTTTCCTTTTTCATTAAGCTCCTTTTTCCAGTTTTTAAGTACATCTCCTTCTACAATTTTAAACTTTCCTTTTTCAATATAGTCACTGAAAAATTGTTTTAAGAAACCTGCAAAGCCTTTGTCGATTTCAAATACAGTGAGGGTTGCACCGCGAGAAAGAATCTCTGATGTCATTGCACCAAGTCCTGGGCCAACTTCCCATACGGTACTTTTTTCGTTTATTTCAAGTGAATCAATTAATTTCTTTCGTGCCTGTTCATTGATTAAAAAATTCTGTCCAAATTTTTTTTGCATGGCCATTCCATGGCTTTCAAGAAATGCCTTTAGTTCTGCAGGTGAATTATAATCAGGATGTTTTAATTGACTCATAAAATCCTCTCTAAAAAGAAAGTCTTGGAAATCTCGAAAAAATCGAAACCAGTTTATCAATAATATTATATAAAATATTCATTAAAAATGCACCTGTTGGAACAAGAACAGGAAATAATAAACATAAAATTAGGAGAATTACACCAAAATAAATAAATATTGTTATAACTGGAGATACAAGCATTGAAGAAAGAATTCCAATAGGACACAAGGTACCTATCATTTTAATTGTGATGGGGGTTGTAAAGGTTTGAGCTCCTAAACTTGCAGAAAAGGAAGAGGAAATTATAGGCGGCATTAAATTTTCTGTCAGCATTTGGGTGCCTTTACTTAATATTAAAATGCCCGCAATTGCTCCATAACTGAGCATAAAGGCTATCTGATGTAAATCCCATGGCCGGGTTAAGCAATGAATTAAAAAACTTGCAGACAATATTGTAATCATTTTTGCATCTTTAATTTTAAGAGTAGAAACAATAATTCCAATAATCGAAAATAACAATGCTCGATAAAGGGATGGCGTTAATCCGCTGAACCACACAAATAAAACTATACAAACTAACTGCATAATGCTTGAAAAATATTTTATTTTTATAAAATTAAATATTTTTTTTGAGGCGTTGTTTACAAGATTTAAATGCATTCCGCTTAGAGCAAGAATATGGCTTAATCCGGAGTTCCTGAAATTTTCTGTTAAACTATTGTCAGCATAATCTTTTATTCCGCTTACTAGAGCTAAAAATAATCCTCCTGCCTTTCCCCAGGAAAACATTAATCTTCTGAATTGAAGCCGTAAAATTCCCCTAATTTTTGAGATTGTGACGGCCCCTGATGTATTTAGATTTTTTGCATTTTTACAGTAAAAAATATTATGTTTAAAAGCTCCTTTTACAACAAGATCAAAGCCCTGTTCACAGATTATTCCACCATTTTTTTGCGAGTTTGAATAAAGTTTTCCGGGTAAAAAAGCTTCTACATATTCCTTTGGAATTATTACCTGCACGATACCTTTTGCAGAGGATTTTATATTTTTTTTATCGGTACATTGTTTTACGTTTATGGGAATCAGATATTTATTCCCTGATTTTTGAGGATTTGAATATACAGTTCCTGTGATTTCAGTTATTTCTTCTTTATGTAATAGTGAATATAAAAAATAATTCTCTTTTGTTTTTAATAAACCTGAATAAACCAGTACAAGGATAATGAGGGTTGTTATATAAATAATTGAAATATTTTTTACCATTTCAGTTTTGCCAAAGCACTACGAGCTTCAGCAATAACTGTATCTGAGTAATTGTAATAAGTAACCCCAAGTAAAGAATCAAATGCATTCTTGTCGCCAATTGCCCCTAGTGAAGTAATAATTTCGAGGACAATTTTTTCTGAAGGCAAAGAACCTGATTTTTCCATATTTTTATTTATTTCTGCAAGATAATCTGACAGCGGCTGAACACAGTCCATTGGTGCTACAACCGGAAGTCCTTTGATAATTTCTGCAAAATTATCTTCATGCATCATATTCTGTTCGTATTCCTGTTTTGCAATTTTAAAATACAAAAGACAGGCACTTGCAGAACGTGGCCAGTTAAGCTTTGTTAAAACATTGTATGATTCAAGCTGTAATGCAATCAGTTCGTTTGTTACAGAAGAATTTTCCTCTACTATATATATAGTACGAACTAATACATTTTCTGAAAGTTCTGCTAAAAAAACTTTTGAAATTTCTTTATTATTTAAGAAAATTGTATAAATTTCCTGACATTCCTGGACAGAACTTTTTTGAATAATATCATAAAGTTGTTTTGAGTACTTTTCGGATAATTTTGTAAATGTTTTTGTCAATTCGTCAGAAAAATCTTTCCAGTTTTTGTCCTGAAGTTTTTCATGTACAATTTCGAAAGATTCTTCGTTACCGATGTTTTGCAAGGCCTTTATGCTGGTGCTTATTGATACCGGAGCATTATCAGAAAAATCTGAATTACGGATATAATCATTTAATAAAGTTGTAAATTTATATCCAGGCAGCTGAAGAACTTCTATTTTGTTTAAAACAGCGGTTTTTACATTTTCATCATCAAAGGTTGTGTATACTGATAAAAACTTATCTGCAATAAAATTACGGTCATTCTGGCTAAGGGAATCTACGTATTCTTTTGGCATTGAAAGAATACCTGCAACTACAAGGGCTGACAATTCTCTGTCATCTCCCAAAAGTTCTTTATTAGACAGAGCAAAATCAATGGCTGCTTTAGAGAGTTCTGCGGATTCAGAAGACGGTGCCTGTTTTACGATAAAGGCCTTTTCCTGAATGCTTGCTTTAATAAAACTCTTTAGATTTTCTGAAGCTTCTGAGAAACAAAATGAACTGAGTAAACTAAAAAATACAAAACAAAATCTCTTTGAATTTTTCATATGCTTTTACCCTCTAAATATCTTCTAATAATGGTAAATCATCATTTTCACCAGAAGTTACAGTCTGGGAAGCTTTTTCTTGGGTTTCCTGTTTTTGATTGATAACTTCATCTGTATCTAGAATTGCTTTTTCCAGTGTTGAAGGTCCTTTTTCCGGTGTCAGCTGTTCAATTCCGTCTGATTCACTTGTCTGTTCCGAAGTTTTATTCTGCTTATCTTCTGTTTCAATATCATCTTCGTCTGAAAGTGCAATTGCATCGTAGATTTCTTTTTCTTTTTCAGGAAGAATATTATAAACATAGCTCAAAACCTGATTTTTCATAGCCTTGTCTATGTGGATACATTCAAAGTGAAGTCTTGACTGATTTATTTCTGCATTGTATTCAACTGTTCTAACTACGCCAAACATTACGATGAGATGTCCATCAATCTGATACTGAAGACGGATTTGCACATTTGGCATTCCCTTTCCGCCAATACGGATGAGAGCTCCTTTTTCTGAAATATCTTCGAGAAGGCACTTGTATCCAGGTTTAGTTTCAATAGAGTTGTAATCGATAACCTGTCCCTGAAGAATATACATATTGCAGAGAATATGACATTTTGCGCGGATAGCGTTTCTCTTCTGGCTTCGAACTAAATTTGTTGAATGAGCAAGGAATAATGCAGGTTTTCCTAAAAAGACTCCGTTATTATTTACTTTTGTATCAAAAACATAGCGGGCGTCACCTTTTCGCCACAAATAAACGCTGATGGATTTTCCAATCCATTCCTGGCCTTCTACTGTAATTGTACCTTTTTGAGTTGGAACTCTGATTGTCAGTTCTCGTCCGTTATTTACAAGCTCGGAGGTAAAAACTCCTTTTCCTGGGAGAATAATGCGTAACTTTTGTCCGTTAGAAAGGGATTTTGTTGATTCCAGGCCTCTTTTTTTATCAGCTTCCTTTTCAATCTTATTTCTAAAGGTGTAAAGCTTTGAAAGAAGGTTCTGGTTGCGGGCAGAATTGGCCGAGCCGGAAGATTCTGCCTGAGATTTAATCGAAGAAATTGCTCTTGTAAGTGAGGGCATAGATACAAATATGGAAACGGGATTTTCCATTTCGCAGCTGTCGGCAACTTTCCATAGCATGGATAATTCACTGAAAGAGAAGCCCTGATCCATTCCTTCAATGAAAAAATTAATTTTTTTCTTGTAAATTGAATAAAGCTTCCAAAGTCCGAGAAGAATTATAACTGCTATTATCAGTGCAACGATTACGTGTATCTGCATATTCACAAAATCTTTCCTATATAATAACATACTTGATGTGAAATTTCGAGAGTACTTTATTGAAATATCCGTATTTTGTTGTGTGTTTTTTCTCTTTTTGTGTCCTGTTCTGCTAAATCAGTCTCAAAATGAAATTGTTGTTTTGGGACAAAAAATTTCATATTTTGGGTTATGTTTATCTCTTTTATATCTGTTTTTTTATTTTTCATATAATAAAAAATCTCTAAAATCTGAATCTTTTTCTGATAAAAACCATAAGAAATTAACTTATTTGATTTTTTCAGGAGAATCCTTACTTGTATTAGGTTTATTATTATTTATTCAGGGATTTTTTCAGTTAATTGCATATTTTACAGAGAATCTTGGTTCCGGAAATATAAATTTTACACGAAACTTAAATGGTTTTATTTTCACAATTATTAATTTTCTTTCTTCTGTTATTTGTGAAGAGTTTATTTTTCGCCATTATTTACCCTTTTTCCTAAAAAAAATCATTTCCCGTTTTATTAAGGTTGAAAAAATATCTCTTTTAATTTCAGCTGTAATTTCAGGAATTTTATTTTCTCTTGGACATAGAAGTATGGGGCT
>JAFNQK010000148.1 GCA_017386165.1 Treponema sp. | reverse complement strand
GAGCCGGAACAGCAATTTTGTTCACAGTTTTGGACAAGAACATGTCTGCTTCAATGGCAGTAGGTCTTTTGACTGGTGGTCTTACTTATACTCCTGGTTTTAGTGCCGGAAAAGAAGTAGCAATGGCTATTGATGAAGCTGCCCGTACAGCTGGTGATGTTTCAAACTTTGAAGCAGATGTAACAGCAGGATATGGAATTGCTTATACCTTTGGTGTTTTGGGCGTTGTATTGTTCGTACAGATTCTTCCAAAGATTCTTAAAGTAAACATGGAAGAAGAAAGAAATAACTTCCAGGCAGCAAATCAGGTTCAGATTCCAGAACCAAAAGGAAAGCTTACTGCTATGGATCCATTTGGATTCTTTGCATTCTTCCTTGCAATTGCCCTCGGTTGTTTAATCGGTGCAATCAAAATCCCTGGAATCAACTTTAGCCTCGGAAACTCAGGTGGGTGTTTGATTGGTGGTCTTATTATCGGTCACTTTGCTCATCTCGGTGGAATCGACTGCCGCATCAAAAAAGAAACTCTCAACTTTATGCGTGAATTAGGACTCGTTTTGTTCCTTATCGGTGCTGGTGTTCCTGGTGGTGTGAACTTTATCGACAAGTTCCGATGGACATACTTTATCTACGGTGCCGTTATGACTCTCGTTCCAATGATTGTTGGTTATATCATCGCCCGCTACGTATTCAAATTGAGCATCTTGAATAATCTCGGTGCAATCACCGGTGGTATGACTTCTACTCCAGCTCTTGGAACTCTTATCGCAACAGCCGGAACAGACGAAGTAAGCGCAGCTTATGCCGCAACTTACCCATTCGCCCTTGTAAGTATCGTACTTGCTTCTAAGATTATAATCATGTTGTTCTAACTAAAATAACTTTACAAAAAAAATATCTTGGTGGTTGAGCTTGTCGAAACCTCCAAGATATTTAAATTTGTCATAAAATTTACTGGCCAACTTTTTTTATGTCGAATGTTTATTCTTCTACATAACTCCATTCATCTACATTAAACATTCCATTTTTAGCTGAAAATAATTCTGCTTTCTTTTGTCTTTCATTTTTAATATGTCCGGTTACTTCAATTTTTTTTCCTTGCGTATTAAAGAAAACCTCTTTTTCAAATTGTTCAGAAATCAATGCGTACAACTTACCATCCTGTGTTTCAAGACAAGGATAATTGAACGGTACATTGCCATATGAGTGAACATAACCTGATACTGTAATGCTTTTATCTCCTTTTCCTTTTGCAAATCCAGAAGTCCAAATCATCATTAATGAAAGGAGAGTTAAAGTAAATTTAGTTTGTTTCTTCATTTGTAACTAATTCTCCTGGTTTTAATTTGCTAAGGATATCTGTATTTAGCCCCATCTTGATGTCGTATGTAGTTCTTAAACTGTTTGAATCTGCAGAGAAATCTAATGATCTTGCTGATACATTGATAAAATCAGATCCAGAGTTAGAATCTTCGTAAGTATATTCTTTAGGACTGCCTGTTTG
>JAFNQK010000013.1 GCA_017386165.1 Treponema sp. | reverse complement strand
AGGTCTTTGTCGCCGCTAAGGATACGGCAGGGGCGGCCCTGTTCTTTGCAGAGGCGGGCTACGGTGGCGATGATGTCATCTGCTTCGTAGCCGTCGCACTGAAGGATTGGAATGCCGAGGGCTTTTAATATGCCTGAAATCATTGGAATCTGGGCGTGGAGATCTTCCGGAGTTTTGTTGCGGGTCGCCTTGTACTCCGGGTAAAAATCATGTCTAAAGGTTTTTGTCTTGCTGTCCATGGCCGCAACGATGCAGCCCGGTTGGTAGTGCTTTAAAATATAGTGAAAGTTTCTGAAAAACCCGAAAAGTGCGCTTATATTTTGTCCCTGAGAATTGGTGAGTGGACGGTTAATGAATGCAAAATAGCATCTGAAAATCAAACCGTAGGAATCTAAAATGTAAACTGTGTTTTTATCAAATTCTTGCATAGTGTCAGTTTATAGTAAAACTAATGTAATGTGAATTGTATTTACAGCTTTCCTTATTTCGTTATAATATAGAATACTAATCAAAAAAAATTAGATGGGAGCTCTAAAATGGAATTAAAAGGAACACAGACAGAAAAGAACTTGCAGACTGCATTTGCAGGTGAATCAATGGCAAGAAATAAGTATACATACTATGCAAGCAAAGCCAAGAAAGATGGTTATGAACAGATTGCCGCTATTTTTGAAGAAACTGCAAACAACGAAAAAGAACATGCTAAAATGTGGTACAAGCTTTTGAACGGCGGAATTGGTACTACTGAAGAAAACCTCAAGGCAGCTGCTGACGGCGAAAACTTTGAATGGACAGACATGTACGACGGTTTTGCCAAGACAGCCCGCGAAGAAGGTTTTGAAGCAATTGCCAAGATGTTTGAAGGTGTTGCTGCTATCGAAAAGCATCACGAAGAACGCTACCGCAAGCTTCTTAAGAATATCGAAGACAAAGTTGTATTCAGCAAGGATGGAGATGCTATCTGGCAGTGTCGCAACTGTGGTCATATCGTTGTAGGAAAAGAAGCTCCTAAGGTATGTCCAGTTTGTGCTCATCCACAGAGCTATTTTGAAATTAGCGCAAATAACTACTAATAAAACTATAATAAAAGGGAACTTGTAATGGCACAGACTTTACTTGAAGCTTACGGAAAATATTTTAATGAAATGGTTAAGCTTTCCAAGGCACCTGCGTTGATTGATGCATCTAATGTTTACCAGGAAGCAAACAAAGATTTGACCCCATACATGGAAATGATCCTGCGCGACAATTTTTTGCCGGGATCTGGTCTGGGAAACATCGAATACTTTAAGGAATTTTATGATCAGGTTGTAAATCAGGGTAAGCGTGGTCTTATTCTTATGGAACACTATACAAATCTTGATCTGCCTGCAATTATTTATCTCTTAAAGCAGCATGGCGAAGACTGGTCTAAGGATTTTGCAGATCGCATTGTTGCTGTTGCCGGTATGAAGTTAAACGAAGCCAGCATCGGCGTTAGAGTCTGGACAGAAGGTTTTACACGTGTTGTAATTTATCCTACTCGTTCTCTTGATAAAGTTACTGGTAGTGAAGTAAGCGAAGAAGAAAAAGCTAACGAAGAAAAGAAAGCAAGAACAATTAACTTTGCTGCAATGCGTGCTATGGATGCATGCAAAAAGCGAGGACAAGTTGTTCTTGTATTCCCAAGTGGTACCCGTTACCGCCCAGGAAAGCCAGAAACAAAGAAGGGGCTTAGAGAAATCGACAGTTACCTTCGTTTGTTTGATATCGTTTTACCAATTGCAATCAATGGTAATTGTCTTCGCATCAATCCTGATAAACCGGACGACATGCTTGCAGATGTTGTTACACAGGACGTTGTAAAACTTACAGCAAATCCTATTGTAAATTGCAAGGAATTCCGTGATAATAAACTTGCTACGATGCCGGCTGATGAACCGGATCCTAAGCAGAAAATCATTGACGGAATTATGGAGATTCTCGAAAAACTCCATGATAAAGTTGATGCTGAATTAAATCGTGCATAAACAGTTTTGAATCTAAGCTGTTGCAAATAAGGAGGAAGGACTGCTTGAGTAATCAGGCGGTCTTTTTTTTATACGTTGACGCTTTCTTCTACAATTTTTTCAACGTTGATTTCGCCGCTAGCAATTAGTTCCAGCATTATTTCTACTAATCCCGGATCAAACTGAGTTCCAGAACATCGCTGCAATTCCTGAATTACAAAATCCATTTCGAGAGCCTTGCGGTAAACGCGGTTGGCTGTCATGGCGTCAAAGGCATCTGCGATTCCGATGATACGGGCATTTAATGGGATTTCTTCGCCCTTTAAGCCGTTTGGATAACCGGTTCCGTCGTATCGTTCGTGGTGATATTTTGCACCTTCGTCTACATGAGGAATCAAGGTAAAGTCTTTGAGAATTTCACCGCCGATTGAAGTATGGGTTTTCATTATTGCATACTCTTTGTCTGTGAGGCGGGCTGGTTTATTCAGAATATTGTCCGGTACACCGATTTTACCGATGTCGTGCAAAAGACCGGTGCTTTGAATCTGGCTCTGTTCTTCTTCTGTAAAGCCAAGTTTTTTTGCAATCATAACTGCGTATTCTGCAACTCGGTAGGAATGTTTTCCGGTACTCTTGTCGCGGGCTTCGACTGCGTTTGCAATAGCAAAGATGGTTTCATTCCCCATTCTTACCTGGTTCTTGATGGCTTCCATTTCGGCTTTTTGTTTTTCAATTCGTTTTCCCTGTATTGTTGAAGTGATATACCAGGTGAGCCAGATAATTGCCAGCATTGCTACTGCAATTGTATAAACTACAAAGTAGAAGTGGTCAAAAATGCGGTATGCTTTTGACAGAATATACGAAGAATCTTCTACAACTTCTCTGCCTTTTGAATCCAGCACGGCAATATGAAAAGTATAATTACCGGCTTTTATGTTGGAATAAACCATGCTGGACACTTCACTCTGGAGAGAGACTTGAGGTTTGTCGTCAACGCCTTCAAAATACAGGCTGATGTATGGGGTGTTGAGAGAATAATTTATGATTTCTGGAATAACTTCTACTGTATTACAATCTGCAGGTATCACGAATGGAATATCTTTCTGGAGAATATGACGCTTGCCGTCCAGGAATACAGACTTAATCTGCATGCGGTAGGAATATTCCGCTTTGTTGTAAGTGTTGAGATTTAACTTGTTGGAACCTGTGTCGCAGGAAAGGTATACATTTCCGTCTTTGTCTAAATAGTTCCAGGAATTAGCTGTAAGGGAATCTCTAAATCCTTTTTTGAGGTCAAGGAGTTCATAGTCCAGTTTTTTTCCTGAAAGAAGGTCTGTTCTATTAACTACAAAGATGCCTGCGCTGCTGAGAACAAAAATATTTCCATCTGGGCGCACGATAACATCGTAATTGTTTGAAAAAGGAAAATTGTCCAGCTTGTTGCATGTTAAGGTCTGTTCTGAAAAATTGGCGTAGCAAAGACCGTTACTTGTGACGATATAGGCTCTGTTGGTTCCGATTTTGCCGTCGAAGTCGTTAATTGTACGCATTACAACATTTGAAGAAAGGCCTTCTTCGCGGGTGATTGTATTTGTAATCTGATAAGAATTTTGTCCGTTAGCTTCTGTTTTTTTGATTACGGATAATCCGCCGCCGTCAGTACCGGCTAAAATCAAGCCGTTAGGTGTCTGTCCGAGAGTTAGAATTCGGGGGTTTTCAAAGCCGTCTTTTTGTCCCAGCCACTGTTCGATTCTACCATTTCTAATAAAACAGACTCCGTTTCCGGTACCGCCTGCGATTGTGCCGTCAGCCAGTTCTGTAACAACTCTAAACTGATATCCCTGCCCAAAGGTAAGAACTGTCCCATCTGTTTTGGCGCATAAAAGTCCCTGCTGTTTTGTGGCAATCCACATGGCTCCGTTTTTTGCAATATAAAGACAGCGGACGCGTACACCGGCAAGGCGTTCTGTCAGGGCATTGCGCAAAATATTATCAGATTCGCCTCTTAAAGCTTTTAAACCGTCGTCGGTTGCAAAATAAAGATTGCCCATAAATTTGGCGGTGGAGTTT
>JAFNQK010000147.1 GCA_017386165.1 Treponema sp. | reverse complement strand
GCATTGCAGGGACGCAAAAAATCGTATTCAAACTTAAAGAATAAGTGAGGAAATCTCTTATCCAGTGGATAAATCTTTCGGGCAGAATTAACTTTATCACGGGCTTTTGTAACGCTTTCTTTGGTATGAAGGCAATAATAAGCTTTTATACGGATATATTCTGCATCAGCGGAGTAAATAAATGGATTTGTATCGAGAATTGTAAGGGCACCCTGATAGTCACCAGTGTCGCACAATAAATCGCCATAAAGGATTCGGGCACCGTCGCGGTTATAATCTACCCACTCGCCTTCGGTTAGGGCCTTAGTTACAAGCGGAAGAATATTTGCTTTTGCATCCCCCATTCTGCTTTTGCTGGCAGCCTTGATATACCATAAATCGGAAACACTGGAATCATAAGCAAGCCCAAGTTCTGCCTGAGAAAGAGCATTTCCCCAGTCACCTGTTGAAAGATATGATTCAGCAAGCTTTAAACACCGTACGGCGGTTTTTCGATTAGCAGCCTGAACAGCATTTTTAGCTGCATAAGAACTAAAAACAAAACATGTCACAAAAAGCAAAGCAAGAATATTCACTTTTTTTTTGTTCATTAATATCCCCTAAGAATCCAATCTTTATATCCAAAAACAGAGCCAATTACAGCAACAATTTTCTGCTCAGGTTCTGAAAGTTCCTGAATTACAGGAATTAAGGACTTATATTCAGTACAAACTTTCCAGTCTGAGAGAACGTCAGCAACAGCTTTTAACGTCCCGGAATTTGTAAGAACATAATCGTCCAAAACGCGGCTTCGTACACACAAAGGATATGAAAGTCCTTTTAACTGAACAGAATTATTTACTCCATTCAGGGTAAGTACAACCGATTCGTTTACAGTTTCTGCACATAATTTTCCAAATTGAAAATCATATGTTCCATCTTCTTCTATTATAGCAAAAAACGATGATTCAGTCGCTATTATTTTCTTCTTTTTAATGGATATTATTTTTTCATTATTACAAAGCTCAAAATCGCCAATAGTTACAGAAATATTCTTGTTTTGTTTTTCAAGATTTGAAATAAACTCCATAACCACGGAAAAAGGAAGTCGTGAGTCAAAGCCGGCAAGATTAAAACCACGTTGAATAATACGAGTCTGAAGAGCCTTGTGTTTAGACAAAAAATCCTCTAAATCGCAGCTAACCAAAGTTTCATTTTTAGAGTTTTGTATATTCCATTTAAAATCTGCAATCTGCTGATTAAAAAAATCTTCATCGAGAGAACTTTTGTAGCTACCTTTGAGACAGGCTGTATCCCATCCGGAAAACTTTTGATTCAAAAAAGGAACGAGACTGAGGCGAATACGATTTCTAAGGTAATGCTCATCGAGGTTTGTGGAATCAGTTTGCCAGGAATAACCGAGGGTTGTTAAATATTCTTCAATTTGAGCTCTGGAAACCTCCAGCAAAGGGCGAACAAAATTATTTCTAACGGATTTTATGCCACTAAGACCCGCACTACCCGCTCCTTGCAAAAAACGCATTAAAACAGTTTCAAGCTGGTCGTTTTTATTGTGAGCAATACAGAAATAGTCGATATTATTTTTTTTGATGAAAGAATCAAAAAGCTCGTATCGGAGAGTTCGGGCCGCATCTTCTGTGCCGCATTTGTTCTTTTCTGCATACAAAGAAATTTTTCCCGGTTCAATATCTAGCTTTTGACAGGAAACATTATAACCTGACGCAGCAAGTTTTTCTGTCAGGGATAAAACGAATAAAGAATCCGCTTCACTCTCCTTAGGAGAACGAACATTATGATTTACAGTCAGCGCATGAACAGTAAAATCAAATTCTTTTGAAAGACGACAAAGACATACCAAAAGGCAGACAGAATCCGCTCCCCCGCTGACGCCAACACCGATTCGTTTATTTTTTAAAAGGCTTTTATTTCCGACAAGAGAGATTAATTTGTTTAAAACAATGTTTTGAATATTCTGAAGGATATTTGATTCTTTCATTTAAAACTAATAAGGGCTGCCCAAAAGACAGCCCATTAAAACCTAAACTAAAAAATTAGCCACGAGCAGGTGCGATGCTTACGAGTGAAGCTTCTGCATCTGTAAGGATTGTAACATCCTTTCCGAGGTTCAAATCTTTTACTTTAAGAACATCACCGATGTTAAGTCCAGATACATCTACAACTACGCGTTCTGGGAGATTAGCAATTGTAGCCTGAACTTTTACTTCTGGAACACGCTTAACCATGAAACCACCACGGAGTACACCAGCTGGAGTTCCTGTAAGCTGTACTTTGTATGTGTAAATAAGTTTTTCATCTTTTCCTGGTACGAAGAAATCAGCGTGAAGAACTTTGTCATTGCGGATATTGTATTCAGTATCTTTGATCAATCCGTCCATAGACTTTCCGTCTACAACCAATTCAACAGGAGTTGTTTTTGTGATTGTTCTCCAAACCTTGTTGAATTCTACTTCGTTTACTTCAAGCATTGTAGCTTCGCCCTTATCGTTATACATAACGGCTGGGATACTACCTACTTCTCGAAGTCTCTTAGCAGCTGCTTTACCTGTTGTTGTGCGTACTTTAGCATTAATTGTCTGCTTAGCCATTTTCTTAAAGCTCCTTATATCCTTAATATAAAATTAGTATTTAATAATAGCAAATTTCATGGGGGTGTGTAAAGATGGTAATTGATTGGATTAGTTATCGAGTGGAGTCGATAATCTCCATTCTTTTTATAACTTTCCATTATATTTAAAATTTTTCAATTTTTTTAGAATTACCTTATTGACACTTTTTATGCAAACAGATATATTAATATCACATTCAGCAAATGAATGAGCGGGCTATTAGCTCAGGTGGTAGAGCACCGCCCTTTTAAGGCGGCTGTCGATGGTTCGAGTCCATCATAGCTCACAGATTAAACCTTCGGATTTTCCGAAGGTTTTTTTTTGCACTTTTACAAACACACTTTTCAGGAGAAACAATTTATGAAAAAAGGACAGGGCTTTAATCCAACAGAAATAATTTTTTCAGTAACCGATGCATGCAATCTACACTGTCCTCACTGTTTTGTTTCCCGCAATGCAAAAAAACTTTCTCCTGAAAAAGCAATCAATTTTTTAGAAACCTGCAAAAACACCTCTATTGACACCATCGGCTTTAGCGGCGGAGAACCATTTTTAAATCTCGACTTTATTCTGAAAGTTTCTAAATACGCGACTCAGAACGATTTTTTGTTTGACAGAATCATGACTAACGGCGTGTGGTGGATGACCGAAACAGAGCTCAGAGATACCCTCACAAAACTTTATGAAGCTGGTTACGACGGCAAAATCGGTTTAAGTTACGACACTTTTCACAATCAAAATTATTCAAAAATCCTCACCTTTATTAATTCTGTATACAAAATCTGGAACAACTATTCAATGATTGAAATCCAGTCTGTAATCAACGACAATCCGGATGACAAAATTCAGGATTTGGAAAACTTTGAACAGCTTTCAGAAGACTTAGACTGTGCTGTATTCCTCAACCTCAACAAAAAAACAGGCAAAGGAACAATTCTATTAGAAAACGAAAACATCTTTCTTCCAATCTATAGAGAAATTCAGAGCTTTACCGCAGAGGATCCACGAACCTGGAAATCAAAAAAATGGTTCAAGGATGATTATTGCCAGGGGCCCGGCCAGATTCTTTTTGTTCATCCTAACGAAAGCATCGCTCCATGCTGCGGATTTGCCAACGAAAACACAGCCCTTCAAATTGGAAACATCAATCAACCCCTGGAGCAGGTACTACAAAAAGCTGAATCCAACAAAATGGTAAACATCTGCTATACCCAAGGACTTTTTACCCAGGTAAAAGCCTGCAAAAAAAATGGCACAAAAATCCCCGGCAAAACCATGGACATCTGCGCCTTCTGTGATTTTATCTGCAAACAAAATTAATTTTTACTTACTTTGTCTGTTCCAATTTTGACATTTTGCGATTAGCCTCAAAAAGAGAATCCCCTTCTTGATTGTATTTCTTTATATCTCGAACATACAAACTCTGTGGAAACTGATTATAAGCCACATCAAGTATAGTCTTTGCTAAATCCTTTTTGCCATTTTCATACAGACACTGAGAATAAAAAATCCCGGTGTAATAAAGTTCTGCAGGAGTTCTTGCAATTTTATATGCATTTGCAAATAATTCTTCAGCCTTTTTTCTTCCGCCGCCGGCAATTCCCGGAGCCCAAAAATACCATTGAGCATGATTTAACGAAGCATAACAGAAAGAAGTATCAAGACTGATTGCCTTTTCGTAAAATTTTCTTACATTTATTCCATATTTTAAAACATCATTAAACGAAAAACTCATTACACAGGAAATCAAATCTGCACAGGTACAATAAAGCCACTTGCTGCAATCCTCCTGAAGACTTTCTTTTATCCAGTTTTCAGCTTTATTCTTTTGATTCTGCATTACAGGACACAGGGCTTTTCGATTTTTTTCATCTTTATAAAGATAATTATATTTTTCAAGAACAACAAAGTTTTCAAGGACCAGCTTTTCTTCTGGAGTAAAATCAACACAATCCGCCCACAATTGAGTTTCGTAATCATCAATAGCTTTAAGGGCATCCTCAGACTTTTCAAAAGCTGAAAGCTCCATTCTAAACTGCATAAACTTTTGAACCTGATTTTCTGCCTCATCTGAAAGTTCTTTTGCAAAACTAAAAAAACAAAGGGCACTGGCAAGCAAAACTGCAATAATTCTTTTCATATTTTGCATTTTATAATTATAAAAGCCTTTCTGCAACCTTTGATTTGTGATAGTGTCTAAGTATTATGATTAATATTTTATTTTGTGGTAATTCAAAAATTTTTGACGGCATTTTGACATGTATGCTTTCAATTTTTAAGAGAACAGAGACAAAGGAACCTTTCCATTTTTACATTTATACAATGGATGTTTCCCATATCAAACCGGATTATACCTGCATTTCTGATGAACAGATAAGTTTCTTTGACAAAATTGCAAAAGAATATAATCCAGAAAATATTGTTGAAAAATTTGATGTAACTGACATCTATCACAAGGAATTTGACGGCTGTCCAAACGAACAGTGCTATTGTTCTCCATATACATTAATTCGTCTTTTTGCAGACCTCGTTCCTAATATGCCAGAAAAACTTTTGTACCTCGATGTTGATATGCTCTTAAATAAAGACATCACTACCCTTTACAATGTCGATGTTACAGGAGTTGAATACGCTGCCAGCCGCGACCATTACGGAAAATATCTCATCAGCCCTAACTTTGTAAATGCCGGAATGCTTTTGCTCAATATGAACGAAATCAAAAAGACTGGCCTTTTCAAAAAATCAAGAAACCTACTTAAAGTAAAAAAACTTTTGTTTGCAGACGAAAGTGCCATCATCAAATGCACAACCAAAAAAAAGATGCTTGCCCAAAAGTTCAATGACCAGAAGTTCTTGCACCCAAAAACAACCGTAATCAGACATTTTTCTAAGCGACTTTTCTGGCTGCCTTATCCTCATACAGCAAACATCAAACAATGGAATGTAACAAAACTTCATACAATTTTTAAGTACGAAGTTTTTGACGATGTTTTGTATGAATACATTTACCTTAAAAAAGTATTTGAAAACAAGCTGTACGACGAAAAGACAAGACTTACAAACAGATAAGTTATTCTTTTTTTAAGTATTTAATAAGATCTACATTACTGTTTTTAGAGCGCTCACACATTGTGTTGTAAACCGCATCACGAAGCTGTGAGCGCTGTTCTTTTGCAGGGAGATCTGGATCTGCAAAAAATGGTCCGTCTACATAAGTAACAAGCTTTGGGGTCTTGAAAAATCTTCTCTTTTGATATGTATTTGTAAAGCAGAAAACCGGAGTATTGTACTGAATCGGATATCTAAAACTTGTATCGGCAAAAGGTCTGATTCCTGTATAGAATGGCCAGATGTGAGCTTCAGGGTAAATATGAATTACGGCGTTTTCCTGAACCCGGAGTTTAATCGTATTCATAAAGTTTTTGGTTGCAGGCATGTTATCCGGAAGAGGAATTGCCCCAACATAAGGGTTAATCTTTCCGATTACAGGCATTGAAACATTATTTGGATGAACAATAACAAAAGTATTTTTAGGTCGTACTACAAAAGTCGGAATAAAAGCGTCTGCCACAGGATTTGTGTGATTTGCAAACATAAAAAAAGGCTGCTTTCGGCTTATTTTTTTAAGGCACTTTCGGTTTACGATCTTATGATGCCACTTAAATCTCAAGTACAAGGCTGCACAAGGCGCATACAAACAGAGCCAGAACCGATGTTTAATATGCCACCACAGAGATCCGTCCCCGTATTTATAGGTTTCGTCGATTTTACGGGGAACAATCTGTGCGGTAGAAAATTCATCGTTTAATTCATCTGTGTAATAAATTATTTTCTGGTCGTTTTTATTCTGTTTTGTTTTCATCGTCTTTTTTTAAGTAAGTTAATGGAATTCCATATTCTTTTTCGTAGACTTCTTTCCACATCTGATAGTTTTTATCAGCCATTTCTTTGATATTTTCTTTTGCGGATTTAGAAGAATCCGGATAGATTGCAGGTAAAATATGAACTTTATATTCCTGTACCGGAAATCCGTCTCCATCAATCAAATCAGTATCCTTCATTGTGATAAAGAAAGGAAGAACCGGAGCATTATTATTCACTGCAAATCTAAAAGCACCGGTTGTTAAAGGACGAGGCTTTTTATAGTTCCACCACATTCCCTGTTCTGCATAGATAAGGATTTTCTGCTTTTTCTGCAAAAGTTCCTGGATTGCAGCCATAAATTTTTTCTGACAAGAGAAATTAGAACTCAATGGAAGTGTATTGCACTGTCTGAAAAGATAACCGTAGAATCCAGGAAAAGAAGTATAATTTCCTTCGCGGATTACCTTCCATATGATATGGTGCTTTAAGAATTTATCGATTGTAACCAGAACTGCAAAATTATCAAAAGGATTAAAGTGATTACAGGTCATAATCACACCCTTGTCTTTTACAGCTTCAAAGTTTTCAAGACCTTCTGGTTCTGCAAGAATCATTTTTTTATCGCGAACAAGCCCTTTGATAAATGACCAGCCGATTTTGTTTGCGATAAAAGTGCTGATTTTGCTCTTTAATTTTGAACGAGTGTAGTCAATTTTATCTGCTTCGAGAGGAATTGTAGGAGGATCATCTTCAAGATCCTTTGTCCACCACTCATTTCGTTCGTATTCATCAATTTTTGCAAGAACAGCAAGACGCGCTGGAGACTTTTCCTGTGCCATATTAGTTTCTTTCCTTAAGGCCGATTAGTTTCTTTAATAATTGAAGATAATTGATACGAACAAGGCCCTTTGCCTTCTGTTTTTCAAAAGCGACTACGGTATTATTGTAGTTATTTGGATCATTGCTGTCTTCTTCTGCCATTTTGCAGAGGCGCTCGTACTGCATCTTATCCCGTTCTTTTTTTTCCTGGCCGTATTCATCACGCATCTTTAAAATCTGTTCATAGAAATCGGTTTTTTTAGCATATTCCCAGAAATATTCTTCGTACAAAGTATCTTTGTAATGCCATGGCTTCCAGTTGATTTTATAGTGAACAAGTTTAAGATTCTTATCATCAAAAGCAGGATTCTTGTAGGCTGTTTTGTTCCATCCCAAATCTACAATTTTTACACGCTTTTTACAGAGAACGTTGAGATAATCTTCGTCCTGAGTTACGCGGAAAACATACTGCTTGGAAAGTTCAACAAATTTTTCTGCAATTTTGAATTTAAGGAATCTTTTATTGTTAATCAAAAGAACACCGGCGTTGAAATACTGCTCTGTTGGAACTCCCAAAACCTTGCGTGTGTATTCTCCAAACAAAGGAACAGTCTGCATTACTTCTTCCTGAGCTGCAGCAACAAAATAGTCCTTGATATTTTCGTTGTACAATTCAGAAATATCACCAAGAATAATTGTATCGCAGTCGAGATACAAAACCTTGTCGTAATCCGGGAACAAATCCGGGATAAAGAATCGGTAATAAGTTTCTTTTGAATAATAATCTCTCAAATGAAACAAATCAGAAATCTTATCAAGTTCGTTTTTCAATGAAATAAATTCAATTGTTGAATTAGGTGTTAAAACCTGTTTAATTCTACCCTGAAGCTGAACACTGAGATTTGTAGTCAAAACATAGATTTTATAAAAATAATCTTTTGATGCATTATCGAGCAAAGACTTTAAGCATACTGTCAAAAATGGTGCATAATTGTCATCAGTTGCAAAAAAGATAGGGATTTCGTTTTCTCTTAATTTAGCCATAATTATCTCTTTAATTTAATTTAAACAATCTCTATTCTATTATGACACAAATTGAAATTATTTGTTGCATTTTTTTCTACTTTATTCAATTTAATTTTTTCTTTATAGTAAGAATATGAATTATATTATCACTTTTTTAAAAGGAATTATTGTTGGTGTCTGCAATGTAATTCCAGGGGTTTCGGGCGGAACTCTTGTTGTTGTTTTTAATATTTACGACCAGTTTATGGACATTGCTTCTCTCAATATAAAGAAGATTATTCAGAACAGAAAGTTTACAATTCCATTTCTCATTGGCATGCTTTCTGGTATTTTATTATTCAGTAAATTAATTACAATCTTATTTGCTAATTTTCCAACTCAGACCTATTACTTTTTTACAGGTCTCATAATCGGAAGTATTCCTCTACTCTTTTCTTATTCTTTCTGTAATAAAGAAGAAAAACTTAAAGCTTCTAAAACCATTTCTTTAATTTTTGGAGCTTTGATTGGAATTGCAATTATTGTTGCTTTTACAATTCTGCAGAATAACTTTAATCAGGTTGAACTTATTTCCGGTCAGGAATTGCCAGCCTTTAGTATGGGTCTCGCATTGAGAATTTTTATTGCAGGTGTTTTAGGTGCAGTTGCAATGATTATCCCGGGAATCTCAGGATCACTTTTAATGCTTATTATGGGAGTTTATCCGATTCTAATTGCTGCAATTCCTGCATTGGTAGTTCCTTCTACCTTTTTTAGAGCTCTTGTTCTTTTGCTTCCAAATGGAATCGGTGTCCTTGTAGGATTAATTGCGGGTTCTAATTTACTGAAATTCCTTTTGAAAAAATTTCCAAACCACACCTACGCTGTTATCTTTGGACTTATTCTCGGTTCAATTTATGCAATCTTCCCTGGCTTTAAGGGATTGACTTCGGTTTCCGTTGGAATCGCGAGTTTTATTTGTTTAATTGCAGGAGCATCTCTTGCTTACTTTAGCACTATTCTTGATAAGAAATTAAATCAAGAAAATGAAAAAGGAGTCCAGCCACAGGAAAGCCAGACTCCCGATACAGAGATTAGGATAGAATAAAACTAATACAACTTATTACAAGTAACATAATTATCTCTAAATTTGAAATCCTGATTGAAGGAATGCGAGCAGTGGCGCAGCATCCCGAGCGTCTAAATAGAAAGAACAATTAAGTACTTATTTAAAAATGAAAAAGGCACCTAAGTTTCCTTAGATGCCCTTATATCAATTAAATATCAATTAGCAGTTTTCTGCAAAGTACTTAATTGTTCTTACCATCTGTGATGTGTAGCTGTTTTCATTGTCGTACCATGAAACAACCTGTACCTGGTATGTATCGTCGTCGATCTTAGATACCATTGTCTGTGTAGCATCGAACAATGAACCGAACTTCATACCGATAACGTCTGAAGATACGATTTCGTCTTCGTTGTAACCGAAAGATTCAGTTGCAGCAGCTTTCATTGCAGCATTGATTCCTTCTTTTGTTACATCTTTACCCTTTACAACTGCTGTAAGGATTGTTGTAGATCCAGTAGGTGTTGGAACACGCTGAGCTGAACCAATAAGTTTTCCGTTCAATTCAGGGATTACAAGACCGATAGCCTTTGCAGCACCTGTTGAGTTTGGAACGATGTTAGCAGCACCAGCTCTTGAGCGGCGGAGGTCACCCTTTCTCTGTGGACCGTCAAGAATCATCTGGTCGCCAGTGTAAGCGTGGATTGTTGACATGATGC
>JAFNQK010000146.1 GCA_017386165.1 Treponema sp. | reverse complement strand
AGCTGCTTTTCTGGTTTTCGTCTGTTAAATAATCCCATATACTTTATCGGCATTCTGCTAGGCCATTACCACGCCACTGGTCACCGCACTAAAAATGGCATACCGCATAGCATCCATGTAATGGTCATTTACTTTCACAATCTGATTATTCTCGTCACGAGAGTAATCCCATATTTCACCAAGAACGCCGGTACAATCCTTACAAACGAAAAACTGTCCGCGTTCGATTTTTGCAATTATGTAATCAATTCCTGCATCCACGCTGTTGTTCGCCTTAACTCCACCAGGAACTTCCTGAATTCTTTCGCCACCAGCTGGGTCACAGTAGGTAACGAAGCTTTCTTTGTACCAGTGTTTTTGTGTCTGCTGTTCAACGCTGGTTTTTGTTGTAATGTTGAAGCCGCCAAAGTCAGCCACAATATAAACTTTGTCTCCAAGCCATCCAACTTTTACAGCTGCAATGTGTAAGCCAAAGTCCTGTCCGCCGGTAAACTTGTCAAACTTCTTCGGAAGTTTTTCACGAGGAAGAATCATAGACTCTTCGAACTTCTCGTAAACGCTGCCTTCCGGCTTTACCCAAAGACCGTCACGGAATCGTGCCCGCTGTTTTTCCGGCATGTTGTCCAGAATGTCAGTGATGTAGTCTTCGTCTAAGTTCTCCGCGTTGTCCATCGGATTCAACACGGCAGAAGCATAAAGTTCCGGCTTGTTTAATTTTTCATCCGTCCGAGGTTCAATCTTTCGAATGAAAACTTTGTAAGCCCAATGCATCGGGCTACATGGGTTACAGTCATAAAAGAACTTGTTCTTACAACCTTCAACTTTCATAGCCAAACGGCTGTAAGCTGTTGTAATCGCAGAGTAGGATATCTGGCTCACTTCATTGAAATAGATAGTCACATACTCATGTCCAAGAATGCGGTCTACCTGTTCCTTATCCCCAAGTCCACCAATCCAAATCTCGCTGCCATTCCAAAGCGTTATAAGTCCGTCATGTACATTAGCCTTATAATTCTTTGCACCAATCGTTTTGTTCAGCCAAGGAATCAAAGTCTCATGCAGTACAGAACTTCGGGCATCCTTCGCACGAAAGCGGCAGATTAAATGTCTGCTTCCCGGATACCTGCAGGCTCTGAAAATAACCGCCATTACAAGAACAGTAGTTTTCCCTGAACGAGAACCGCCAAACAAAAGAATGTGTTTAGCAGAACTGCTCAAAAGCTCCAGAGCTTTTTTCTGTACCGCCGTCGGCTTAAAAAGCTCACGCATTACAAATCCTTAAAGCTGTCCGCAAACGTAATCGCCAGTTCTCCCTGTACCGGCTTATCGTTATCTTTATCCGCTCCTGTTATGAACGAATCCAGCTTCGCAGAACGTTCAAGCAAATCCATAGCACCGTCAGCGTTTAAGTCATCAGGATTCAAAGTCTTAAGTCTCTTTGCCACAATCCCGTCAAACTCATTCAGCATTTCCATCTGCCGCTTCTTGCGTTCCACACGTTCATTTATTAATTCTCTTTCAGTCTCCTTGGCTACAAACTCATCATACTTTGCAGCTCTTTCATTCCAGCTAAACATCCGGGCATAACGTGCCCAGGAGCCGTACTTCTTCGGCTCAATTCCATTCAGCTCAAGACAGGCTTTAATGCTTCTCTTGTAGCCCATATTCCTGAACATGCAGAAAGCCTTAAATGCTTTCGAACTCTCGGCTTCTAAACGAGTTTCCCAGCATTTAGGCTCTGCCTGTTCACCAAGATTGCCGGTTGGTATGTCAGCAACTTGTCCTCCCAAAAGTTCCGCCTCCTCATTTTTCTACAAGTATTTTTTCATGTTCATACCGAACAAGATTTTCTCTTTCAGATTTCTGAAGCTTTACAGGTTTGCCGTTGTACATAGTTACGGAAACTGAAAACTCTCCAAACTGTCTGGTTCTAAGACAGTCGCTGAAAAGCTCCTGAATCTTATCCAGTACATCAACATCATTTTTCAAAATCATCTTCAACCTCGCACATCATCGAATGTTCTGGCTCAATAACGTTTTTACCAATCCACTCAAATAAATCCTGTTGTCTAAAAACAATCCGTTTTCCAATCTTCGCATAAGGCACAAAGCCGCCTTTCACAAGCGTATACAAAAAGTATTTGCTTATAGTCAGGTAGCTGGCTGCCTCAGCAATACTCATAATTGCCGGAAACAAAACTTGCCGCTCAGTTCCAGCAGTTTCACTTTTTTCTTGCATAGAACTCCTCGACACAGCTAAAAAGAATCTGGGCTTTCTTTTCCTGTACCGTTTTAATCTTGAGAAAATAATAAACTTGTTTGAGAAAGGATAATTCCGTTAAAAATCCGAAAAGCGTTTATTAAGTTTGAAAGTAAAATGTGTAATTCGTAAATAAAATTAAAAGTTCGCAATTTCCGAACTTTTCCAAACGAACGGAGTTAAACGAAAAAAGGCGGCAGTCAAAAGACCGTCGCCTCAAAGGTGTCATTATCGGTAATCTGTTTATGCCGCAGCTTGTATAATCGACATTCGGCACTGTTCGAAAATATCACGGATAGAATCAAAGTGTTCATCCGTCATGTGGTTTGCATAATGCTTTGTCATTGCAGGTGTAGTGTGTCCAAGTACAGCCTGTACATTTCTCATGTCAGTCATGTTAGCAAGATAAGTTGCACAGAAATGTCGTAAGCTGTAGAAGTCTATATTGCGTTCCTTTCGTTCTTCTTCCGAAACTCCAATCTTGTGCAGAGCTTCAAAGAATCCGTCATCATAGTATTGCGGTAAGAAAGGTTTATAGTCATTCGCCTTAGACCAGAATACAAAAGTTTCTTCGTTCGCACCTGGGCAACGCTGAGCCTGTACAAGCAGTCTTAATATAATGTTGTGAGCAACCGGAACTTTACGAATCAAATTAGTTTTTGTACTCTTCAAAAATCCTGTGCGGTGCCAGCTGTGGCGAATGGTAATCAGATCCTTTTCGCTATCAATATCTCGAACCTGTAAACCGGAAATCTCACCAGGTCTCAAACCACTGAACGCAGACAGATTAAATGCCAGGTACATAACTTCGTTATTCCAATCCAATTCATAAAGAGCCTTTATTTCTTTTTCGTCTGGTATTCCGCGAGGAGTTGCATCGCTCTTAGAAAAGGCCTCAACATTTGCCATCGGGTTACTGTGTATAATTCCTTTATTCTTAAGCCACTTCAATCCGGTTGCGCCACAAGTGCGGGCGTGGTTTATAGTCGCACCTTTAAGACATCTAAAGTTTGCGAGCTCCTGCAGAAAGTCTTCGAGGTACTGTTCAGTAAGTTCACCAACAGTAAAGTCTTCGCCAAAGAAAGGCAGCCAGTAACGGTTTACCATACCGCGCATTTCTTTACAGTGGTAATCTCCAATCGTCTTTTTATGTGCGCGTTTGTTTTGTATGTATTCAGACTTTTCAGGAGTCCAGAAGTTCACAAGAAATTCACAAAGCTTCATTGTGCATTCAGGATTCAAAGGCTCGTAAACTTTTGCGGCAACATCAGCCGGAATCATACCAGAATCCGAAAGGGCTTTTTTCTTGTGAACCACAACAACCTTTTTCTTCGGTGCTTCTACACTCGGAGTAGGAGCAACCTCAACGGCAGGAGCCGCCACCTGCGGTGTCGGATCTGCCGTTGCTACAGAGATATTTGTAGTTAAATTAAACTTCTGGGAAATAAGAGAAACAAGTAAGACGGCTTCAGCTTGAGAGAGGCGTTTTACAATACCGTCCAAGTTCAGCCCAGAAACAGAAACATCATCGTCAGCTTTTTTCCGGCTATTTGTATAACCGTCAGGCGTACCGTTCTTATACCATTCGGCAGCCAAAAGCATCGCTTCCATCTTGTCTTTAGTGTGCGTACTTTTTGTTTTTACACAAACTCCAGTCTGCTGGTTAAAGAATACCGCACGGTAATATCCCTGTGCGTTTTTCGTAAGGTAAAAAGGTTTCATGTTTTCCCCCAGGATAAGTCAATACAGACCAAAACCATCAAAAAAAACATCACGATTCTTGTACGGAATCTTATGACGATTTTTATGACGATTCGATATCCCGTTTGAAAACGAATCCTAGTTCCAACAAAAAAGGTATCGTCCAAACAGTATGGATATTATAACAACCTTTGCCTAAATCCTTATGACATAAGCATTTGGGCAAAAAAAATGGCTTCTAACAGTGTTAGAAGCCAAGTGCCACAGGTTGGAATCGAACCAACGACATACGGATTTTCAGTCCGGCGCTCTACCAACTGAGCTACTGCGGCGTTGATGTTT
>JAFNQK010000012.1 GCA_017386165.1 Treponema sp. | reverse complement strand
TAGCAATGCGAAGCCCCGGGGCAATGCAAACTCCGTCGCCAAACTCAATTCCACCGGATGCCGACAAAATTGCCGAATGATTGATGAAGACATTTTTCCCGAATTTTACGCGGTTTCCAAAGTCGCAGATAAAAGGAGTGAGAATGCGAACAGCATCCAGCTTGCGGCCAAAAAGTTCTTCAAGGTCAGAAACGTAGCTTTCGTCATCGGGCATCTTTGTATTTGCAACTGCGCAGAGTTTTCGTGCTCTCATCATTTCGCTGACTGCTTCCTTAAAATAAGGCTCGCGAACATCCGTTGGTCCGCCTTTTTCCATAAGTTCGTAAACATAGCCTGGTGTGTAGTTCATTTTGTCCTCCTTCAATTTACATTTTAATTATATGCGATATGTGGCTTTTTTCTATGGGCAAGTTATGGTATAATGTTGTTTAAACGACAGATTTGGAAAGAGTGCCTAGAAAATAAGCAGAATGAAATAGTTTCCTTGTTGGAAGCAGCTTTAAGATTCAATGTGTAATGGAGTATCAGAATGACTAAAAATCAACTATCAGCCAACAAAATATCCTATACCGTCGCTTGTGTCAGTAGTTTTGCAGCTGCACACAATCTCTCAAAAAAAGATGCGTTCTTGTATCTTTACGGCAACAAGGCTATTGCTTTTTTAAAAGAACATTATGATGTTGAGCACACGCTGTCGCTTGATGAGGCGGTCGAAGACATGACGGAAATCTGCCGCAAGAACGGAGGAACACTGTGATATTGTACCACGGAAGCAATGTTGATGTAAAAGAAATCAACCTAAAAATCTGCAAACCATTCCGGGACTTCGGAAAAGGTTTTTATCTTACCAATATTCGAAGTCAAGCAGAAAGCATGGCAAAGCGTACCTCACGGATAAAAGGAGGAACTCCTGTTTTAAACATTTATGAAATTGATGATGATTTTATTATGAGGCAAGATCTACGGGTTAAAGATTTCTCTTCAATTCCGACTGAAGAATGGGCTTTATTTGTAATGAACAACCGTAACCGAAATTTTTCTGACCTGCAGAATTCCCTTTGTAACCAGGACTGTAAATACGATATTGTCCACGGACCTGTCGCAGACGATGCTATGGCAGTCCTTTTTCAACAATATGAGCAAGAATTCATCGACCTGGAAATGTTAAAAAAACGTATGACCTATAAGGAACTTTCCATGCAGTATTCTTTTCACACGGAAAAGGCGGTTTCCTTGCTAAAAAAAGTGAAGGTGATTTATGGATAAAACGGACAAATCAGACTGGCTCATTGACTCTCTTACAAAAGAAATCGCAGGCTTTATTGTTGAGGATGAAAATGTCGAGTACGATGAGGCTTTGCGAAAGCTGTATTCATCAAAGTTGTTTGAAAAACTCTCTGACAAAGAGACTGGCTTATACCGCGAGGGTGCGGCATATGTATATCAGTATTTTTTAGAAGAGAACCAATGACTGAACCAAAACTCGACCCCCGCATTGTCCGCACAAAAGAAGCAATTCAAAGTGTTTTCAAAAAAATGGTCTGCGAGATGCCTTATGAAAAAATTACGGTAAAGGCAATTACCGAGGCGGCCAGAATCAACCGCAATACTTTTTATCTTCATTATAATTGCGTGGATGATGTGCTTGCAGAAATTCAGGCAAAGCATTCCAGCGAATACTCTGCCATTGTTTCGGGCTTTGACCAGCTTAAGGACACGGACAAACTGGTGCGGTCTTTTTTTGAATACATGGAAGCTCAGGATGAATTTTTTAAGCGTGTGACTTGCGACAGTCGTTTTGATTATATCCGCGAAAGAATGCAGAACCGGGTAACAAAGCAGGCAGCGGAATCCCGTCCTCTGAAAGGAATAGAGCAGAG
>JAFNQK010000145.1 GCA_017386165.1 Treponema sp. | reverse complement strand
ACTGGTTTCCAGATGGATATTAAGATTGCCGGTGTAACAACTGAAATCATGAAGAAGGCTATGGAACAGGCTCGTCAGGGTCGTCTCCACATTCTTTCTATCATGGAAAAATGTATCGATAAGCCAGCTCCACTTGCTAAGAATGCTCCACAGATTCTTACAATGAAGATTCCTGTAGACAAGATTGGTGCTTTGATTGGACCAGGCGGAAAGAACGTTAAGGCTCTCTGCTCACAGTACGATGTAACAATCAATACTGATGACGACGGAACAGTTACAATCTATGCTAAGAACGGAATTAACGGTGAAGCTGCAAAGAAGGCTGTTAAGGGCATTACAGAAGATCCAGAAGTAGGAACAATCTACCAGGGAACTGTAAAGCGCATTATGGATTTTGGTGCCTTTGTAGAAATCCTCCCAGGAAAAGAAGGTCTCTGCCACATTTCTAAGCTCTCTAAGCAGCGTGTAGAAAAGGTAAGTGATGTTCTTAAAGAAGGTCAGGTAATCCCTGTTAAACTTCTTGAAGTAGACAAGATGGGAAGATTGAATCTTTCTTACATCGACGCGATTGATAATAAGTAGTTTTATAAACTATAAATGAGTAAAGGGCAAAATGGAGTTCTTTTCATTTTGCCTTTTTTCTTTTAAATTTATTTAATTCTTCTTGTGGAGCGATTTTGTTCCTGTTCGTAATCACTTTTTTTCATTTCTAATTCAAGAACATTCCAGCGTTTTCCGTTAAATTCGTAGCATTCCACTTTGTTTGTATCTACATCTTTAAAGCCTGCTGATGTGTAGCAATAATATGCCTCCATGTTGCTGTCAAAAACTCCGATTGAGATTTTGTTTGCATCTAAAAATTCGAAAGCGTATTTTTGTGCGAGCTTGAGCATTTGTTTACCATAGCCCATACCTCGCTTTGTCTCGTCAATTATTACCCATCCAAATCTAAGATTTTGATAATCTCCATTTATATATCTAATTATGAGGTGACCTACAATTCCGTTATCATCGTATGCTGTCATAGGGTAAAAATTATCCATTTCTATACAGTCGCCATTTTTATCAAGATATTTGTCGTTCATATCTGCTGCAGTTATGGGAAAATCATCATATCTGTCTGAGCACCATTGCCTGAAAGTTTCTTCATTATGACACCAGTTAACTATAGTTTTTGCGTCTACGCTTTTGTATGGTCTGAGTCTAAGCATATTTCCTCCATAGTTCTATTCCTGTATTATCAATATCGAAAGAAAAATATATAAAGTAAAGTAAAAGATGGAATGAGGATTGTAAGCAGGTTCTTTTTTTTATTTAAAAATTCCTGTATACTTATAATTATGAATTCGATTGAAATTAAATGTATTGCTAAAGACGGTGTAAAAATTCCTGAATATAAAACAAGTGGTAGTGCTGGATGTGATATTTGCGCTTACATTTCTGAGGATGTTGTAATTCCAAGTGGTAAACGAGCTATGATTCCAACAGGGCTTTTTACAGCTATTCCTGAAGGATATGAAATTCAAGTAAGACCTCGCTCTGGATTGGCAGCTAAAAATGGTGTAACAGTTTTAAATACTCCTGGCACTATTGATAGTGATTACAGAGGTGAAATCTGTGTTATTTTAATTAATCTTGGAGACGAACCGTTTACAATTCATAATGGAGACAGAATTGCCCAGCTTATTATTGCTCCTGTAACTCAGGGGGTATTTGTTACAGTTGAAAGTCTTGATGAAACTGAACGCGGCCAGGGTGGGTTTGGTTCTACAGGGGTTTAATTTTGCATAATATGCAAAAAATCTACGATTTAATCGACCTTTTGGGGTCTAAAATCAAAAAAACATTAAATCTTGTTTCTCAAAAATTAAACCCGATCAAACAGAAGATTTCTGATTTTGAGGTAAAATATTTTCATAAAGGCGACTTGCAGAATCGGGTTCTTACTAAATATATTATGAAAGAACTTTTCTTATATTTCTTTGTTGCTTTTTTATTTTTCTTTTTTATCTTTTTCTGTAATCAGATTCTTCTGGTTGCTGAAAGTATTCTAAAAAAACGTGTGCCATTAAAAGAAGTTGTAAAACTTATGTGGTACAGCTTGCCTATGATTATTGCTCAATCAGCGCCATTTGCCACTCTTGTTGGGTTTTTAATGTGTCTTGGCCGAATGATGAGCGATAATGAAATTCTTATTCTTCGGGCTTCGGGACAAAGTTACAGAATTGTGATTTTTCCTGTTATCGTTCTTGGGTTTGTTATTTCTGTTGTATCATTCTTTGTTAATGACTATCTTTTACCTATTGGAAATATTAAATACAACAGAATGTATCTGGAAATTACCAGGTCTAATCCAGGGATTCTTATAGAAGCAAATTCTATTAAGCGACTGAATAATGCCACAATTGTAATTGGGGATGCTACCGACAATAAAGTTCATGACATGGTAATTTTTGATAAAGGGTCAGACAGCAAGCAGAGAATTATTGTTTCTGGAGAAGGTGAAGCATTTAACGCAAAAAGAGATGGTATTCTTCTTCAATTGAATATGACGGATACTGTAATAATGTTTCTTGATACAAAGAAGCGCTCCAATCTTGATTTGCTCAATTCTAATGAAACAACATTGAATATTTTTGATTCTGCTGTATTTTCCGGAACAACGATTACAAGTCCTCGGGAAATGACTTCCTTTGACGTTGCCCGTCTTATTAAAAATTTAAAAAGCCGTGAACATTACAGTAAACGACAGTTGAATCAGTATCGGATGGAATTTCATAAGAAGTTTTCGCTGCCATTTGCATCAATATTTTTTGCATTTTTAGCGATTCCTCTTGCTTTTCTATTTGGAAAACATAATGGACAGACTATTGGTCTTGTTATCGGACTTTTAATCTGTGTCTGGTTCTGGGCGATGCAGATTCTTGGTCAGATTTTCTCAAGTCGTAACGGAATGAACGGAATCTTTGCAATGTGGCTTCCTGATGCCATAGTTTTAATAGTTGCAACTCTTTTGTATGTGGTATTAAAGAAAAAATGAAACTTGTTAAATATCTTTTTAAGCGGTTTATTCCGATTTTTATAGGTTCAATTGGTTTTTTCTCTCTTGTTTTAATTCTTGTTGATTTAATGATGAACCTGTGGAAATTTATACAAAATGAATCTGCCGTTAAAGATGTTTTAAGATTGATGCTGCTGTATTTTCCAAAGACTCTTTCTTATTCAATTCCGCTTGGAGTTTTGTTTGCGGTTAGTTATTCTTTAAGTGATTTGTATGCAAATAATGAATTAACCGCTGTTTTTGCCTGTGGGGTTTCTCTCTTTAAGTTTACGCTTCCACTTTTGATTTTTTCAATTGCATTGAGTTTTGGACTTTTAATTTTTGATGATCTGGTAATTGTTCCGACTTATAAACAAAAGCAGGAGCTGCAGCAAAAACTGTTGGGAGAACATAAATCCGAAAACAGTGAGAATATTGTTGTAATCAGTGATTCAAGCAGGATTATTTATAAAGCTAAACTGTACGAGTCCAATCAGAAGCGGCTTTATGATTTGTATCTTGTATATAGAACAGATGATAAAAAACTGGATTCTGTTATTCATGCTGATTCTGCTTTCTGGAATCAGGAAGAACAAAAGTGGCATCTGTCAGGTGTAATTCAATATTTGTATAATGACGGTGAGATTGCAATTGTCGATAATCCTGATTCTTCATATACAGATCGATTGAATGAGCCTGCTGAAACTTTTAAGAATAATACAATAAATGTTGAATCTGTAAATATAAAAGAGGCAAAGGCCTATATAAACCATTTGCGAAGAGTTGGACTTCCGTTTCAGGAAGAACTATCTGTTTATTATAAAAAATTTGCATTTCCGTTCATAATCTTTGTTGTAGTTTTTATGTCTATTGGATTGAGTGGAAAATCCAGAAAAAACGTTTTATTAATAAGTTTGTCACTTTCTGTTGCCAGTGCTGTTTTATTCTATGTAATGCAAATGGTTACGATGATTCTTGCAAAATTTGGATATATTACACCTTTTATGGGAGCGTGGTTCCCGGTATTTATATTTGTAATAGCAAGTATTGTTCTTATGCGATATGCAAGAACCTAAAACGAAACAGGAGCATATATGAAAATTTTCAATGTAATACATAAATCAAGTGATTCAAAAGCGAGAATAGGCGTCATGGAACTACCTCATGGCCCTGTTCATACTCCTGTTTTTATGCCGGTTGGAACCTGCGCCACTGTAAAAGCCATTTCTAAAGATGATCTGGAAGAAATAGGTTTTGAAATTATTCTTGCTAATACCTATCATTTATATCTTCGTCCTGGTGCTGACCTTATTCAGGAAGCTGGTGGACTTCATGGGTTTACTCAGTTTAAGAAGAACTTTTTAACTGATTCCGGTGGTTTTCAGGTATTTTCCCTTTCTTCTCTCAGAAAAATTAATCCGGATGGTGTAAGATTTCAGAGTCATATTGATGGAAGCTACCACATGTTTACTCCAGAAAATGTCGTTCAGACTCAGGCAAAGCTTAATTCTGATATTCAGATGCAGCTGGATGTATGTTCTGGCTGGGGCGTAGAAAGAAAAGAAGCTGAACATGCCTTGAAAGTTACTTCTGAATGGACAAAGAGAGCTATTGCCGAATGGAATAAACAGCAGGAACTTGGCTATAAAGGTATCCTTTTTCCAATTGTTCAGGGCAATTTTTTTGAAGATTTAAGAAAGCAAAGTGCAGAATTTGTAACAAGTCTTGATACTCCAGGAATTGCAATTGGAGGATTAAGTGTAGGGGAGCCTCCTGAAAAATTTGCTGAATATTTGCAGTACACAATGCAATTTTTACCTGAAGACAAACCTGTTTATGTAATGGGAATTGGAACCCCTGAATATATTCTTGAGGCGGTTAGTGACGGAGTTGATATGTTTGACTGCGTTTTGCCAACCCGCAACGCCCGCAATGGTTCTTATTTTACTCATGACGGACCTCTTTCTATCAAGCAGGAACGATTTATGCATGATTTTTCTCCTGTTGATAAAGAATGTAATTGTAAAGTTTGTCGTACATATAGCCGTTCTTATTTAAGGCATCTGTTTAAGGAACAGGAAATTTTAAGTTCAATGCTTGCAACTTATCATAATCTTGCTTTTTTACATCAGATGATGAATGAAATTCGTGAAGCAATTCAGGAGGATCGTTTTGAAAAATATAAGAAGAACTTTCTTGAAAGATATAAGGCAGGAAAAATTGTTTAATTTTTCAAAAAAAACAGTTGTATTAGTTTTCTCGATTTTTTCTCTTTGCTTTGCACAGGAAATTGAAGTTACTGAGGTTCAGAATGTTTCAAATGATTCTGAATCTGAAAAAACGGTTGTAAATCTTGAGTTTGAAGCTTATCCTGAAGATATTTCCAGCATAATTGTAGAAATTCCTGAACCAAAGCGGCCAAAGCCGGTAGATGCTGAAGCAATTGCAAAGGCAGAAAAACGCGATATCGATAAAGAAGAGTTTAATGAAAAGAAACTTGCCATTAAATATGGTACTCCATCTGAGATTAATGGTGTAATTGATAAAATCGTTGAAGAAGAAGATCCTCGTTTTAACGATGATTTATATGATCTTTTTTATCAGAATAATAGTAACGAAATTAAAGGCCGCCTGCTGGAGTATTTTTCAAAATTAAAGGATCCTTGTTTGGAAGATTATGCTGTTGAAGTTCTTGACGATCCTTATGATTTGCCAAATTCGGTAGTTGAAAAGGCTTTAAATTATGTAAATCAGGTTGAAAGTAAAGCTGCCGCTCCTGCTTTGGTAAAACTTCTTGAAAGCGGCGAAGAGCAGTATTTTAACGGTTCTCTTTCGGCTCTTGGAGCTTGTGGTGGTCCAAAAGAAGCATTATATCTTGCAGACTATATAAATCGTGACGACCTTGAAACACCTCAAAAACAGGCTTTGATGCGTACCCTCGGCAAGATGAATGCGGTTCAGACTTTTGATAAGGTTGTAGAAATTGCACAGAATGAAGATGAAAATGCCTTTGTTCGTATGTATGCTGCAGAAGCAATTGGAAACATGAAAAAAGAAGAGGCAATTCCTGTTCTACTTGAATTGTTTGAACATGGGGATCCTAATATGCGACAATACTGTATTAAAGGTTTGTCAAATTTCCCGGAATCAGAAAAAGCTCAAAATGCCATTATTCAGGGAATCAGGGATTCTCATTATAAAGTTCGTATTGAAGCAATAAAAACTGTACAGAAAACAAAAATGACTTCTGCAATGGATTTTTTAACCTATCGCGCCAAAAATGATAATGAAAATGCGGTAAAAAAGGAATGTTATCCTGTAATTGCAGAGTTAAATACAAAAGAGGGAAATGATTTTCTTTTAAGCCAGATTACAGAAAAGAAAGTGCCGGATTCGGTAAAATCTCAGGTTGCAGAAGCTCTTATGAAAAATGGAACCTTTGGTGAAACTGAACTAGTAGAACTTGCAAAAGAAGCTTGTAATGACGACAGAAGAAAACCTTTGCGATACGCATTGGGAAAACTGATTCCAAAATATGCCCGCCCGGCATATGCAGAAGTTTGTGCTCTTTATGTACAGTCAAAGGATGCCCAGACTGTAAGCCTCGGTCTTGATATGTATAAGGCTGCTAAATATGAATCAGCAGTTGGAGTTATAAAAGAACTAGCAGAAGATCCTAAACCCAAAAATACAGGAAATAAAAAGCGTGCAAGAAAACTTCTTGGCCTGGAAGAAGAAGAGGAAAAGCCTTCTCCTTCCGTTGATGCCAAATAATTAACTTATAATGCTGTTTACAGTTCTGTAGGCAGCATTTATTTTGTCTTTTTGTTCATCTGTAAATAAATCTGAGCCTTCGTCAAATAGATGTTCTAGGCTGGAAAGACTTTCGTTTACTGCGGTAGAAAGACCTCGTGATACCTTGTTCCAGTAGGTGCCGTTTCCGTCAGTAAATAAACAGATAAATCCGTATTCTTTGCTTTTTTGTTTTGCAACAGTTACTTTGAGAATGTTTTCTACTGCGTTTGTAATTATCTGAGCCGCATCTGGCTCAGAAATATGAATGTTTAATTTTCTGTTCCATTGTTCTTCCTGTATAGGTGTTAATGGAATTGTTTTGTAAACATTGATTGTAGTAGATAATTTTTCGTTTTCGAGAAGGATAAAACCATTCTTAAAAATCAGTTTACTCTTGATATTTCCGAAAACCTTTAGCTTTTCTTTGTCAGTTTCATTTTTGACAGCGGTGATAAAATTATCGAAATCAAGCTGAACTTGTTTTTGTCCTTTAACCTTTTTGATGATAAAGTCTGTTCCACCAAATGAAAGGATATCTTCATTCTTTTTATTAGAAGTATCTTCTTTTTTACCGGTTTCACGCTCTTTCTTTTTGGTTGAAATTGATTTTTCGTAGGTTTGAGCCTGTTTCTCCAGAGTTTTCTTGGATTTATTGTTTTCAAGTCGCTGCAATAAATCTGGTGAAAGCTGGTTCAAAATATTTTTTGTAAGAGGAGAAACACTCATAGCATACATGCGTGAGGTTCTAACAATTTCACCTGCTACGATGTATACAGGGTCCTGCTT
>JAFNQK010000144.1 GCA_017386165.1 Treponema sp. | reverse complement strand
GAAAGTCTCATTTCTCAAAAGAGTCACGAGAGTTTTTGCGACTCCCCTACCCCGGTATTCTGGCAGAACATCAATTCCAATCTGCCACAATTCAGGAGTGTCCGCAGAGCAGCCGGCCATGCCCATAATTTTGTCACCGTCCATGGCAACTAGGCAAAGCACATCAGGACGCTCGGGTTTGAACTTGTCGCAGATAGCGTTCGGGAAATTTTCATTTCCATAAAAAGGCATGATATCCTTTTGTTCCAGCCATTTGATATTTAAATCAGTTTTGATTTCAATCAGTTCAGGAACAGGCATAAACATATGATGAGTCAGTGCCATTTTATAGCCGTGCTTTCTAAGCTCGCATTCAAGCTCATAATAATTATGCTGTTCAAAAAGCCAGATTCCCTGCTTTCCCTTTACCCATTCAGTAAGCCAGGGATGAATTGATTCATCAGCTGAAATTACAGTGCTCTTTCCAAAAGTAGCCATCTGCAAAAAGAAAGGCTTATCAGAAAACTTTCTGCGCTTCTCGCTCTGGCAGGCAGTAGTTATCATATTTTCATTTTTATCAAAATCTTCTGGCAAGCAATTAAACTCAAGTGCAATCTGATTTTTTATTTTTTCTTCAATATCTTTTTTACTTAAATTTAAAGCCATTTCACACCTTTTCCATTTGTAATAAGTATAACACAGATTTGAAAATCCTTTTAATATTATTTCTATGATTTTCGAGAAAACTATGTTATAATAGAACGATAACCGTATGTTTTATGCAATCACAAGTTTTCTGGCATTAGTACTTAATCTCATAATAAACTGGGATTCTCTTAAAAATCTAAGAGGGCGCCCAGGGGAAGCTGCAAGCGAACAGAAGGTAACCTTCCGCTACAACTTATTTTTGATTGCTTCAAACTTTTATTTTTTTGCAGATATTTGCTGGGGTCTTTTATATGAAAACCGCCATATAGATGCCTTATTCCCTTTCCTATATGTTGGTTGTCTTTTCTACTTCTTTTTTATGTTTCTTACAATGCTCACCTGGATACGTTATATTGTTGCCTATCTGGACAAACATGATCTGAAAAGTAAAACTCTACTCCAGGCAATGTGGATTATGTTCGCATTGGCAGTTATTTATCTGATAATCAATTGCTTTCATCCTTTTATTTATTATTTTACTGAAACGCATGAATATATTGTTGAACCAGGCCGGCATATTACCTTTATTTTGCAGATTATTCTTTATATTGTGACTTCATCATATCTGCTTTTTATTGCACATAAATCAACAGGTGGTAAAAAGTTTCGTTATGCAGCCGTTGGCCTTACCAGTCTTGTAATGGAAGTATTTCTGATTTTCCAGATATTTGATGATGCCTACCCGTCTTATGCTCTTGGACTTATAATCGGAATCTGTGTAGTTCATTCCTTTGTTGAGGCAAATGAAAGAAAAGAAAAAGAAATATACGATAACATCGCAACTACTTTCGCAGACAATTATGAAGCAATGTATTACATCAATATAGAAACCGGTGCCTTTATGGAATTTTCAAAAAGTGAAGAATATGCAGCTATGCAGGTTCCTGTTGGAGGCCGTGATTTTTATGAAGAAACCCGCTTAAATATAGAAAGATTTGTTCATCCTGATGACAGGGAATTTGCAAAGAAGCTGCATCAAAAAGAGACAATGCTAAAAAATCTGGAAAACAGAAAATCCTATTCTTATAAATATAGACTTCTGATTAACGGGCAGCAAAAATATTTTCAGTTTACCTTGATGCGTGCTCCAGACGGAAAGCATTTTATTATCAGTGAAAAAGATATAAATGATGAAATGACAGCTGAGAACATGCGACTTGAAAATCAAAAGAAACACATTACCTTCACTCAGATTGCTGAAATCCTGGCTGTTAATTATGACGTTATTTATTACGTTGATGTAAAAGATTCAAGTTATATCAGTTACGAATGTAGAAATATTTATGGCGAAGTTGAAGTTCAGCGCTCAGGGGATGATTTCTTTGCGGATTCCAGAATTGATATTACAAATATTGTTCATAAAAGCGACCGCGACGCTGTACTGGACTTTGTTAACAAAGAGCATTTAGCCTGCATTCTTATGAATCAGAAAAGCTGCTACAAGGATTACAGGATTGTCGCCTTTAAGAAAACTCATTATGTCAGAATGACTGTGCAAAAGACCGCTGATGAAACTCACTATATTATTGGAATTGAAAATATTAATGATGAAGTCAAAAAAGAAAAACAGCATCTCAAAGCTTTGAATACAGAAAAAGAACTTGCCAGACGCGACGAGCTTACAGGTGTAAAGAATAAGACTGCCTATAATGAACTGGAAAAATCGGTTCAGACCAATATCGACAACGGAATGGATTATCTGCCTTTTGGACTTGTTGTGTGCGATACTAACGACCTCAAGAAAATTAATGATACAGAAGGTCATGTTGCAGGCGATGAATATATCAAAAAATCTGCAAAGCTTCTGTGCGACATCTTTGATCACAGCCCTGTATTCAGAGTTGGTGGTGACGAATTTGTTATATTCCTGCGAGGCGATGATTATTCAAACAGAGATAAACTAATGCAGACTCTCCAGAATCAGGTTCGAGAAAATCTGCAGTCAAAATCTGGTCCAGTTCTTGCTTCCGGAATGGCTGTGTTTACTCCAGAAAAAGACTGTCTGGTAACAGAAATCTTCGATCGCGCAGACAAGGCAATGTACAAAAACAAGCAGAATCTTAAGAAGTAAAAATCAGGTGATTAAAAATTATTTCTCAACCGGCACTTTTACTACAATCTTGCGGACAGGAGATTTTTCGTTTACACATACGCCTGGCATATGAACATCCTGAGGATATAAAATCAGAAAATCGCCGGCTTCAAGAACGTAATCTGTGCATTCATCATTGTGATGGAAAAGCATGAAATCTTTTTCTTCATTATATTCATCGCTGATTGTCATTTTTTCTATCGGCGAAACAGCAATCAGTTCTTTTCCGCTCAAAATCATCTGAATGTCGATGAACTTTTTATGAGCTTCATATTTTGCCTCTGAGCGGGCCTTAGTTGTATATTCCTGAACGCTGACATACGCACCGTTTTCAAGGTCATATTTTCCTACAACTGCACCCTCAGCCTTATTTACGATAAAATCGTATGCAGACGGGCATAATTCTTTAATTTTATTCAAGTCTTTCATAATTACCTCGCTTAAGATAAACT
>JAFNQK010000143.1 GCA_017386165.1 Treponema sp. | reverse complement strand
ACAGTAAAAAAGAAAAAATAGCTATAATTCTTCTATCTATGGGACTCCCATTTTATAATTTTGCAAGAAAAATAGCGTTTTAACGAGGAATATATGAATACAAAAATATTAATTGCAGCTCATAAAAAATACCAGATGCCAACCGATGATATATATCTTCCACTACATGTAGGTGCGCAAGGTAAAGATTCTATAGGCTTTACAAGAGATGATACTGGTGACAATATTTCCTCAAAAAATCCATATTTTTGTGAACTAACTGGTATCTATTGGGCATGGAAAAATCTTGATACAGATTACATAGGTCTTTGTCATTACAGACGCTATTTTACAGCCTGCAAAAAAATCCCCAAAACAGAAGATGAACGATTTAAGATAGTTTTATCTTCAAATGATGTAACAAAGCTATTAGAAAAAGCTGATATAATTGTTCCAAAAAAGCGAAATTATTATATTGAAACAATTTACAATCATTATAAGCATACAATGTTCATAGAACCTCTAGACGAAACTGGAAATATCCTAAAATCTCGCTATCCAGAATATTATACGGCTTTTGAAAATCTTAAGCATACAAAAAAAATGCATGCCTTTAATATGTTTATAATGAAAAAAGAATATTTTGATGAATATTGTACCTGGATGTTTGATATTTTAAACGAATTAGTACAAAAAATAGATCCATCACAATACGATTCATTCCATGCCCGTTATCCAGGAAGAATCAGCGAAAGATTATTGGATGTCTGGCTTAATACAAAAGGCTATAAATATGCTGAATGCAAAGTAATCGATATGCAGCATGTTAACTGGATTAAAAAAGGCTTTTCTTTCCTGTTTGCAAAATTTACCGGAAAGAAATATTCCAAAAGTTTTTAATCCTTACATATTCTCATAAGTCTGCACCCCATCCTCCAGGTGCTCAATCTTTATTCCGACCTTTTTAAACATCTCCATGGAATCTGCCTCGTCGTGATAGTGCTTTTCACACACTACCCGCTTGATTCCACAGTTGATAATCAGCATGGCACAGGTGCGGCATGGAGTCATCTTGCAATACACTGTTGCCCCGTCAATTGAAATACCCCGTTTTGCTGCCTGGCAGATTGCGTTCTGTTCTGCGTGAACGGTGCGTACACAGTGATTTGTTACAGAGCCGTCCTCGTGGATTACTTTCTTAAAGAGATGGCCCTCCTCGTCGCAGTGAGGCAGGCCTGCAGGAGAACCTACATATCCGGTTACAAGAATCTGATTGTCACGGGCGATTACACAGCCGCTTCTGCCGCGGTCGCAGGTAGCGCGCTTGGCAATGGTGCGGCTTACTTCCATAAAATATTCGTCCCAGGTTGGTCTTACATAAGATTCAGATTCGTTTGCCATCGTTGTTCTCCACTATCAAAAAAATACCTATAAAAAAAGCTCACCGTTTGGTGAGCTTTAAGAGCGGTAGAAGGGAGTCGAACCCTCGTCATCAGCTTGGAAGGCTGAGATAATGAGCCGTTATATGACTACCGCAAAGTTTTAATCTAGTGACTTATCGTCGCTTGATGTTTATACTATATAGAATTACACATTTTTGGTCAATAGGATTTCTAAAAAAATGTGTAATTTTTTTACATTTTTTAAGGCCCCTATTCCTCGCTGACCTTGTTTTCAAACTTAGTAAACGAAGGAAAGAACATCATTTCTACATCGCCGGTGGCACCGTTACGCTGCTTGGCAACAATACACTTTGCCTCTTGAACCGGATTTTCTTCATCACTCTTGGTGCGTTCACGGTGAAGAAACAATACTACGTCGGCATCCTGTTCAATAGAACCAGAACCACGAAGCTGGGCAAGATTTGGTTCGTTTCCTTCTGCATCACGGCTAACCTGACAGAGGGCTACAATCGGAATATCCAGCTCACGAGCAAGAGCTTTGAGAGACTTAGAAATTTCACTTACAGTTTCGTATACAGGTGCTCCTGGATTATCTGTTGTAATTAAACCGATATAATCGATAAATATGATTTTAATATCATAGTTAGTCTTCATTCGGCGGGCCATGGCACGTAATTCCAAAAGCTGCATATTAGGAGTATCACAAATGTATAAAGGAGCGTTATAACAGCGTCCTGCAGCGTCCTGTAGCTTTCTAAAGTCCGGCATACTGAGCATACCTTTGCGGAGCTTGCCGCTAGGAATGCGGGCAACCTGAGACAAAAGACGCATACCGATAGAAAGATTACTCATTTCAAGAGAAAAGAATCCACAAGGAATTTTTCTTTCAACGGAGATTTCCTGCATCATAGAAAGAGCAAATGCGGTTTTACCGATAGAAGGTCGGGCACCAATAATGATGAGTTCCGACTTTTGAAATCCGCTGGTCATTGTATCAAGGCGGGCAATTCCACTTGGAACACCGGTTAATTCCGTATTATTTTTGTATCGGGCATCAATAAGGTTGATTGTTGAACTTACGACGCTCTGCATTTCCCAGATTGAACTTGAAGAACGCTGGTCTGCAAGATTAAAAATCTTTTTTTCGGCTTCTTCAAGTAGAAGCTTGCTTTCACGGGTAGTATCAAAAGCAGTGGCTTTGAGTTCTGCGGACATCTTAATCATGTCACGACGAACTGCACAGTCGTTTACAATGTCCACATAATAAGAAACGTTTGCACTTGTAGGAACAGTGTCTGTAAGACTTGCAATATATGCGGCTCCTCCAGCCTGTTCAAGCTTGCCGAGTTTTGTAAGTTCGTTAATCAAAGTAAGAGTATCACCGCGGATGTTCTGGCGATTTAAAGAAGCCATTCCTTCATAAACTACCTGGTTTTGAAAAGAATAGAATCTGTCCGGCTTGAGTTTTGTTGCAACTTCTGTCATTGCCTGCCAGTCCAGTAGAAGAGCTCCCAACACAGCCTGCTCTGCTTCCAGATTGTGTGGTGGAACTTTATCTTTTAATTCTACAGCATCCATAGTTATCCCCTCTTTATCAACACTCAATTAACAATTTATCAACATTTTTTAATTTAGCCTATATACGACAAAGGCTACGGTTCCAGTAAAGGAATCGTAGCCTCTTTAAGCATTTAATCTATATTAAGACTATTCTGCTTTTTCTTCTGTTGCTTTAGCTTCTGGTTTTGCTTCTGCTTTTTCAGCAACTTCTGCACCACCCTGTGCCTTAACAACAACCTTGATTTCTGCTACAGCTGCTTCATACAACTTAACAGATGCATGGTAGTTACCAACAGACTTGATTGCAAGTCCTGGGATTTCGATGCGTTTGCGTTCGATTTCGAAACCGAGCTTAGCAAGTGCTTCTGCAACAACTGTAGAAGTAACTGCACCGTAAAGCTTGCCGTTTGAACCTGCTGGCATTTCAATTGTAATATCAGCTGATTCAAGCTTTTCTTTAAGGCTCTTAGCGTTAGCACGTTTAACTTCTTTGCGTGCTTCGATTTCTGCCTTGCGTGCTTCAAACAATGCAGCAGTTGCTTCATTGTAAGGTACTGCAAGATTGCGTGGGAGAAGGAAGTTGCGTGCATAACCGTTAGCAACGTTCTTTACATCGCCTTCTTCACCAAGGTACTTAACATCAACATTAAGAATAACTTTCATTTTTCAAGCTCCTCTTGAATATACTTACGGCGTCACCAGGAGTTGGATCGCCGTATAAGACAAAAATTGTTCTGCGTGACTGCTCGCTTTGTTCTGGAGCTCGTAAAAAATGCTACGCATTTTTTGCTATACGAGACGCTCGAAAAAAGCTGCGCAGCTGCTCGCTTTTCTCTCGCTCTTACTCTGCAACGAATGGTAACAAGCAGATTGAGCGAGCGCGTTTGATTGCACTTGCGAGTTCTCTCTGGTGCTTTGCACATGTACCAGTGATGCGGCGTGGAAGAATCTTACCGCGTTCTGTTGTAAAGCGGCGGAGACCATCAGCGTCTTTGTAGTCGATCTTTGCTTTGTTAGCACAGAAACGGCATACCTTTTTGCGGAAGTAAGTCTTTCCCTTACCGCGTCCACCGTCGCGAGCTTCTTCTTCACGACCTTCTGTTTCTACAGATGTTGCTCTTGGTGCAGCATCTTTTTCTTCGTACATATCTTTTGTTTCTTCTGACATAATTTACTCCAATTAATTTAGAATGGAATGTCTTCTGGGAAGTCACTGTCTGTAGCACCGTATGGATCGCTACCGTAATCAGGAATAGGATTGTTCATTGGCTGACCAAAACTTGGTTTTGGCGAGAATCCTCCAGATGCACCCCCAGTCATACCCTGACTGCCATCTGCTCTTCCGCCCAGCAACTGAACATTGTTTGCGACGATAGTAACCTTGCTAAATTTCTGACCGTCTTTTTCCCATCTGTCCTGTTTTAGGTAACCATCAACAGCAATCTGTTTGCCTTTTGTAAGATAAGGCTTAAGATTTTCTGCAGATTTACCCCAGATTGTTACATCGAAAAAGTTAGCTTCTTCGATCCAGTTTCCATCAGCGCCTTTACGGCTACGGTTTACGGCGATACTCACAGTAGCTCTAGCCTGTCCGTTTCCTACGTAACCGAAGGAACGTTCATCAGCACCTAAGTCTTTTGTAAGTCTACCAACCAAAACTACGTGATTTAAATCTGTCGCCATATTTTCCTCTTAAAATCGATTATTTTTCTTCGAGTTTAACGAAAAGGTATTTAAGAAGATCGCTCTGAATCTTAAATGCACCGTCGATTTCTGTAATTTTTGCTGGATTTAATTTGAGTGTAAAAAGAACAAAACGACCACGGTTCTGTTTTTTTACTTCGTAAGTAAGGTCGCGATCACCAAAGATTTTTTCTTCTTCGATTTCTGCGCCAAAAGATTTGAGTGTGTTGCGTACTTCTTCAGTAGCTTTCTTTGACTTTTCTTCATCCAATGGGAAGATAGTCATCAATTCGTACTTTCTCATTTGTTTCTCCTTATGGACATTGGAAGCTCCTACGAGCCTCAAGGGGTGTTCTGACATAATACAAAAATGCCATAATCAAGTCAACCTTTTATTGACCCTTATAAGACCCTATATTATAATTATTTTATGCTTTTTTACTATAAAACAACGAGAAACGTTCTCTTAACATTTCTTTTACTCCTCTTCTCTTGTGTTTTTGTTTTTGCAGAATCAAAAGAAAACACTTACAACGAACTTATGAAAAACGGTTCTGTAACGGACATAAAAAAAGCACTCATGCAGGACAACGAAATGATTCTTACTAAAATCGGTCCTGAAAAAGATACCCTTTTGATGAAGGCCATCGAATACGGCCGCGCAGAAAGCATCGTTAGTCTCATGCTCAAATCGGGAATCAGCCCCCTTACCAAGAATAAAAAGGGTCAGGATGCCCTTATGTATGCCTGCCGTTTGAGTCAGGATCCTGCTGTTATCCGATTGATTATTTCCAAATGCGGTAGCGAAAGCGGTCTCCAGAAAAAGTTTTTAAGAAAAGATAAAACGGGAAATTCCGCCTGGGATTATGCAAACCAGAACCGTGGTCCACAGGCCACCTATATCGCAAAAAAATACGTAGGCGATGTTCCTGCAAATACCCAGGATAATTCTGTTCTTGCGCAAAAAGCTAAAAAAGCAAAAGAAATTGAATCAGCTCCTCAGGAACCAGCAAAAGAAGTTGCAAAAGCCGAACCAAAGACAGAAAAAAAGACCAGCAAAAAGGTAAAGCCAGAAAAATCTACCGGTCCAAAAGGCAAAGTTCAGGAAGTTCCAAAGGCAACAGAAGCCATCGATGAAGCCGTTCAGGTTAGCGGCGGAAAAGTTTCTTTCTCGGATTACACAGAACCTGAGCCAGAGCCTCAAATGTCACCTGCTCCAGCAATAACAGGACTTCCACAGACTCAAATTCAAGAAGAGCCTACCCCAGAACCAGAACCTCAGCCACAAGTTCAGCCGGAAAAAGCCGTTGCCGAAGCAATTCCAGAACCAGTTTCAGAACCTGCACCTCAACCACCTGTTGAACAGAAAGTTCAAGAACAGCCCCAGATCGAACCATTAGAAGAATCTCCTGTT